>DASYPC010000333.1:0-4677 GCA_036007105.1 Burkholderiales bacterium
GCAGCAGGTTCGGAGATACCTTGGTCAGGCGCAGGCGGTAGGTGTAGCGGTCGAGCGCCCGGATGCCTTCGATCTCGCGGTCGTAGTCGTACTTGCCGTTGTTCTTCAGCGCCGCCTGGCGAAGGTCGTCCAGGCCGACGACGAGCTTCTGTATGAGGTACAGGTTCTGCGACTTGATCTTCGGATCGGCATGGCGCTTCAGCGAGTAGACGTAGTCCTGAGCCGTCAGCTCGCGCTTCTTGCCGTTGAACGCCGGATCGTCGGTGAAGAAGATGCCCGGCCGGATCTTGATCGTCCACGTCAGCCCGTCGGCCGAAACCTCCGGCATGTCGACCGCGGTATTCGGCCGCACCTTCGGCGGGCGCGACAGGAAGTCGTACGTATACGGCGGGTCGAAGATCTGGCCGAGGATGATGCTCGAGTACAGGTCGTTGATCTGCGCGGGGTCGAACCCGGTCTCGGCGACGAGAAACGCGTAGCGCAGCGTCTTTTGCGGGGTCTGCGTGGCCGGCTGCGCGGCGGCGGCGCAGCTGATCAGGCATGCGGCAAGGGAGGCGATGCAGGGCAAGCGGAGCATGACGCCATGATACCCTTCGCGCCGCAAACCCAATGGCTGCCTACCTTCTACGCCGCCTCTGGCAGATGATCCCCACGCTCGCGGGCGTGATCCTGCTGATCTTCTTCCTGTTCAAGTTCTTCGGCGGCGACCCGGCAGAGATCCTCGCCGGCCAGATCGCCGACCAGCAGCAAATTCAGACGATCCGCGTGCAGCTCGGCCTCGACCAGCCGTGGTGGGTGCAGCTCTGGATCTTCCTCAAGGAGATCTTCACGTTCGACTTCGGCCAGAGCTGGATGACCAAGGAGAAGGTCTCGACGCTGTTCGCGACGCGCCTGCCGGCGACGCTGACAGTGATGATCCCGATCCTGCTGCTCGACGTCTCTCTCGCTGTACCGCTCGCGATGTTCGTCGCGTACGTGCGCGGCTCGCTCACCGACCGCGCGATCGTCGCGATCTGCGTGCTCGCGATGTCGATCTCGTTCCTCGTCTACATCATCTTCGGACAGTACGTGTTCGGCTTCCTGCTCGGCTGGTTCCCGGTGCAGGGCTGGAGCGACCATTTCGCGGTCAACCTGCTCAAGTACGCGCCGCTGCCGGTGATCCTCGCCGTGTTCGTCAGCCTCGCGCCGCAGACGCGCCTCTATCGCACGTTCTTCCTCGACGAGATCAACCACGACTACGTGCGCACCGCCCGCGCCAAGGGCCTCGACGAGCGCGTGGTGATGTTCAAGCACGTGCTGCGCAACGCGATGATCCCGATCCTTACGAACGTCTCCGTGCAGCTGCCGTCGATCTTCGTCGGCTCGTTCCTGATCGAGGTGTTCTTCTCGATCCCCGGGCTCGGCCGCGAAGTGCTGCTCGCCGTGAACCGCAGCGACTATCCGGTCATCCAGGCAGTCACGATCTATCTCGCGGTGCTGACGATGCTCATCAACCTCGCCGCGGACCTGCTGTACCGGTTGGTCGACCCGCGCGTCGTGCTGCGCTAGGCGATGAGCGCCGTCCTGGAACGCGGCACGGAAGCTCCGGCGCCCGACCACTCGCCGGGCGTATGGGCAGCCGCGTGGCTGCGGCTGAAGGAAGACCCGGTCGGGCTCGCGGCGCTCGGCGTCGTGCTCGCTTTCTTCTCGCTGATCTTCGCCGCGGCGGTCGGGCTGACGTCGGCCGACTGGCAGCTGGAAAAAGGCGTCCCGTACGCCTTCCCGCGCTTCATCGGCGAGCGCGAGAACATCGAAGCGCAGTCGATGCTCGGCATGTCGATTGACAAGAACCGGACGCCGATCGACATCTCTGCTGTCGATCCGCTCGCACCCCGCTACAAGGAATGGGCCGATCGCACGGCGAAGATCGCACGCATCGAGCCGCCCCGCATGGAGACGCTGTTCGCCGGCGGCGACCGCTGGGGGCGCGACGTGCTCGCCAAGGCGATCAAGGGCTCGCAGATCTCGATCTTCGTCGGCGTGTTCGCGGCGCTGGTCGCGACGCTGATCGGTACGTTTTTCGGTGCGCTGTCCGGGTACTTCGGCAGGTGGGTTGGCGACGGTCTCGAATGGATCTACAACGTGTTCACCGCGATCCCGACGATCCTGCTGATCTTCGCCTTCGCCGCGGTGTTCGGCCGCGGCATCGGCACCGTCATCCTGATCCTCGGCCTCACCGGGTGGACGGGCACCTACCGGCTGGTGCGCGCGGAATATCTCAAGCACGTCTCGCGCGAGTACGTGCGCGCCGCGCACGCGATCGGCGCCTCGCACGCTTCGCGCATCTTCGTTCACATCCTCCCGAACGTGAGCCACGTCGTGCTGATCCAGCTGTCGCTGCTCGTGGTTGCGTTCATCAAGGCCGAGGTGATCCTTTCGTTCCTCGGCCTCGGCGTGCCGATCGAGATGGTGTCGTGGGGCACGATGCTCGGCGAGGCGCAGAACGAGCTGATCATCGGCAAATGGTGGCAGCTCGCCGCGGCGACCGTGTTCATGGCGGTGTTCGTGACGGCGTTCTCGCTGCTGACCGACGCGTTGCGCGACGCGCTCGACCCGAAGCTGAGGTAGCGATGCTGGTCCGGGTACGCGATCTGCATGTCTCGTTCCGCCTCGGCAAGCACAAGGTCGCGGAAGCCGTGCGCGGCGTCAGCTTCGACGTCCCGGAGAATCGCTCCGTCGCGCTGGTCGGCGAGTCGGGCTCGGGAAAGAGCGTCTCGGCGCTCTCGATCGTGCGGCTGCTGCCCGAGAACGCGATCCTCGGCCCGCAGAGCCGCGTCGAGTACCAGGGCCGCAACCTCTTGCGCGAACCCCGCGCCCATCTGCGTGCGCTGCGCGGGCGCGACTTCTCGATGGTGTTCCAGGAGCCGATGAGCTCGCTCAACCCGGTGTTCACCGTCGGCGACCAGATCGCGGAGGTGATGCGCCGGCACCTCGGCATGACGCGCCGGCAAGCGCTGGCGCGAACGGTCGAGCTGCTCGACGAAGTCGGGATCCCGGAGCCGCGGGCGCGCCTCGGCGCGTATCCGCACGAGCTCTCGGGCGGGCAGCAGCAGCGCGTCATGATCGCGATGGCGATCGCGTGCAAGCCCAAGCTGCTGATCGCCGACGAGCCGACCACCGCGCTCGACGTGACCGTGCAGCGCCAGATCCTCGAGCTGCTGGCCCGGCTGCGGCAATCGCACCAGATGAGTTTGCTCTTCATCAGCCACGACCTCGCGCTGGTAGGCGAGATCGCCGACGAAGTCGTGGTGATGCGCGAAGGCGTGGTGCGCGAGAGCGGTCCGGTCGAGCGGATCTTCACTGCGCCGCAGGACGCCTACACCAAGGCGCTGCTGGCCTGCCGTCCGAGGCTCGATTCGAGGCCCCGGCGCCTGCCGGTGATCGACGATTTCATGCGCGGAACGCCCCGACCGAGCGCGCCGCGCGCTGCGCGCCCGGCCGCCGCCGAGCCGTTGCTCGAAGCGACCGACCTGCAGAAGGTGTACCGGCTGCGCACCGGCCTCTTCGCCCGCAAATCGATCTCGGCGGTCCGCAATGTCTCGTTCCGGCTCGAGCGCGGCCGCACGCTCGGCGTAGTCGGCGAGTCGGGCTCGGGGAAGACGACGCTCGGGCTGCTGTTGATGCGCCTGGTCGACGCGAGCGGCGGGACGGTGCGCTTCGACGGCCACGACCTGCTCGCGCTGTCCGAGCGCGGCATGATGGCGTTTCGCAAGCGCATCCAGCTGATCTTCCAGAACCCGTATGCGAGCCTGAACCCGCGCTTCAGCGTCGGACGCATCCTGGTCGAGCCGATGAAGATCCACGCCATCGGCAAGGACGAGGACGACCGGTTCGCGCGCGCGGCCGACCTGCTCGCCCGCGTCGGGCTGCCGCGCGACTCGATCTTCCGCTATCCGCACGAGTTCTCGGGCGGCCAGCGCCAGCGGATCGCGATCGCGCGCTGCCTGACGATGCGGCCGGAAATCATCATCTGCGACGAGGCCGTGTCGGCGCTCGACGTCTCGGTGCAGGCCACGGTGCTCAACCTGCTGCTCGACCTGCAGGACGAATTCGGCCTGACCTACCTGTTCATCTCGCACGACCTCGCGGTCGTCAAGTACATGGCGGACGAGATGCTGGTCATGAACGACGGCGAGATCGTCGAGGCGGGCGATGCCGAGGCGATCTACGCCGCGCCGTCGCACCCGTATACGAGAAAGCTGCTGGCGGCGATCCCGCGCGGCTACACGGGCCGCGCGCCGGCGCACTGACTTTCGACTATTGCTTGCGGTTGTTCGCGCGCAGCCAGGCGAGCTTCGCCGCGTAGAGATTCTGCTCGTCGCGGTTGGTGCTCATTTCCATGGCGGTGGCGAGATGCTCGCGCGCCGGTTTCACTTCGCCGAGCCCGAGGTAAGCGACCGCGAGCCCGAAGTGCGCTTCGTGATAGTAGGCGTTGCGCCGCAGCTCGCGCTCGAAATGGCTTCGTGCGACTGCGTAGTCCTTCTTGCGCAGGGCCGCCATGCCGAGATCGTAGTAGTGGAACGGCGGCTGCGCCTCGATCTGCCGCAGCCGGTCCCGCAGCGCGACCGATTCGGTCTCCCGGCCCTGCCTTTTCAGGACCCCGGCCAGGTTCGCCATCGCCGAGAGGTTTTCCGCCTC
>DASYPC010000334.1:0-2503 GCA_036007105.1 Burkholderiales bacterium
CCGCGGTGCTCGTCTTCGACAAGGCGATCGGCTACCTGGTGGGCGAGGAGAACCGCGGCCTCGAGTACATGTTCGTCATGATGAACGCGGCGCGCTTTGCGGTCGGCCTCGAGGGCGTGTCGATCGCCGAGCGCGCATTCCAGCGCGCGCTGGCCTATGCCAAGGAGCGCGTGCAGGGGCGCGACCTCGTCGCGGGCGGCAAGGCCGTGCCGATCATCCGCCACCCGGACGTGCGTCGCATGCTGATGCTGATGAAGTCGCAGACCGAGGCGATGCGCGCGCTCGCGTACGTCGCCGCGGCGGCGCTCGACGCAGCGCACTTGCACCCGGACAAGGAGGCGCGCAAGCGCAACCAGGCGTTCGTCGACCTGATCATTCCTGTCGTGAAGGGCTGGTGCACCGAGACCGGGATCGACGTCGCTTCGCTCGGCGTGCAGGTGCACGGCGGCATGGGCTTCATCGAGGAGACGGGCGCCGCGCAGCACTACCGGGACGCGCGCATCGCGACGATCTACGAGGGCACTACCGGCATCCAGGCGAACGACCTCGTCGGGCGGAAGATCGCGCGCGAGGCCGGCGCCACGGTGAAAGTGCTGCTCGCCGAGCTGCGACGGTTCGACGGCGAGCTAGGCCGCTCGAGCAGCTCCGACGTGCGTGCGCTGCGGGTGTCGCTCGCTTTGGCGGTCGAATCGATCGCCGAGTGCGTGGAGTTCATCCTTGCGCACGCGGGCAAGGAGCCGCGCGTCGCGTTCGCGGGCGCGGTGCCGTTCCTCAAGCTGATGGGGATCACGTGCGGCGGCTGGCAGATGGGACGCGCCATGCTCGTTGCCGAGGCGAAGCTTGCCGCGCAGACGGGCGATGCGAAGTTCTACACGGCGAAAATCGCCACTGCGCGCTTCTTCGGCGACCACGTGCTGTCGCAGGCGAAGGGCCTGCGCGATTCGGTCGTCAACGGATCCGACGCCGTGATGGCGCTCGACGAGGAGCAGTTCCTGGCGGCCTGAGCCGCTCTAGGCTTGCCGGCGAAAGGGCATGGCCAGCGTTCCCGGCAGCGTCGCGATGTTTTGCGCGTCGCGCCAGTCCGACAGGCCGATCACCAATTTGCCCCGGGGCGCCGGCGTATAGGTCCCGAGCCATCGATCCCAGATTGAAAGGCAGAACCCATAATTGCTGTTCCGCTCCGCTTCCGTGACCGAGTGATGGATGCGATGCATGTCCGGCGTCACAAGAATCCATCGCACCAGAGGTTCGAGCCACCGCGGCAGGGAGACGTTGGCGTGGTTGAACATCACTGCAGCGTTGAGCAGCAACTCGAAAATCAGGACCGCCAAAACCGGAGCGCCAAGCGCCGCAACCGCTCCGAGCTTGATGATCGCCGAGATCAGGATCTCGATCGGATGAAAGCGAATTCCCGTCGTAAGGTCAAAATCCGGATCGGCGTGATGCACCGCATGCAGGCGGATGAGCATCGGCACCGAATGGAACAGCACATGCTGCAGGTAGATCGTCAAGTCGAGAACCACGAACGCGGCAAGAACGGCGGCCCACGCCGGCAGCTCCATGCGGTGGAGCAGCCCCCACCCTTCGATCGAGGCGATTGCGGCAAGGGCGATCGCGGAGCCGGGCAGGACAACGCGAACGACGAGCGTGCTGACGAGCGCGAGGCCAAGGTTCGCCCCCCAGCGCTGCCTGCGCGATAATCCCAGCACGCGAGCCGGCGCGAAGCGTTCCCAGAGGGCCAGAGCGACGAACGCCACAATGAAGACGCCGCCCCGTAACGCAACCTCGAGTTCGACTGGATCCATGTATAATCAACTGATAGGTTGAATAGTAGAATAGGCAGATGCGGCAGTCAAGCGACGCAGAATGCAAGACGCGGCTGTACGAAGCAATCGGCCGGGTTGCGCTCGCGCTGGGAAGCGCCGGCCGGCTGCAGATCCTCGAATTCGTGGCTCAAGGCGAGCGTGCCGTGGACACGTTGGCGTCGATGACGGGTTTATCGGTCGCCAACACGTCCAAACACCTGCAGGCGCTGCGGCAGGCGGGACTCGTGTCCGCTCGCAAAGACGGCTTGCGCGTCTATTACTCGATCGCGGGTGACGACGTAGCGGTGCTTCTGGCCGCTTTGCGCGAAGTCTCCGAGCATCGGGTCGCCGAGGTCGAGCAGATTCTGCGGGTATGGCTGGCGCACCGGGACGAAATGGAAGCAGTGCCGGCGCAGGAAGTGCTCGAGCGGGCGAAGAAAGGGCTCGTGGTCATCCTGGACGTTCGCCCGCCGGAGGAATTCTCGGCCAGTCATCTGCCGGGGGCGATCAATATCCCGATCCATGAGCTCGAGAAGCGGTTGAAGGAATTGCCCAAGCGCAAGGAAATCATCGCCTATTGTCGGGGCCCTTACTGCTTGATGTCGTATGACGCTGTGTCGCTGCTCCGCAAGAAGGGGCTCAAAGCGCGCAGGCTCGAGGCCGGGCTGCCGGAATGGCGGTCAGCCGGACTGCCTATA
>DASYPC010000335.1:0-12400 GCA_036007105.1 Burkholderiales bacterium
TCGCGAAGTCGACGGTCGGGCTGCTGCGCGCCGAGCATCGCGCGCGGATCGAGAAGTACATCAAGGCCCACTACCCGAACGGCATCCCGGCGTTCGGCACCGATGCGCTGCGCTTCACGTTCGCGTCGCTCGCGAGCTTCGCGCGCACGCTCAACTTCGACCTGAGCCGCTGCGAGGGCTACCGCAACTTCAACAACAAGCTGTGGAATGCGACGCGCTTCGTGCTGATGAATACCGAGGAAAAGGACTGCGGGCAGGACGCAAGCCTTCCGGTGACGCTCTCCTTCGCAGATCGCTGGATCATCAGCTTGCTGCAGCGTTGCGAGGCGGAAGCGGAGAAAGGCTTCGCCGAGTACCGCTTCGACAACGTCGCCGGCGCGATCTACCGGTTCGTCTGGGACGAATATTGCGACTGGTACCTCGAGCTGGCGAAAGTCCAGCTCCAATCGCCGGACGAAGCGGTCCAACGCGGGACGAGAAGGACGTTGGTGCGCGTGCTCGAAGCCGTACTGCGCCTTGCCCACCCGCTCGTCCCGTTCATCACCGAGGAGCTGTGGCAGAAGGTCGCGCCGCTCGCGGGCAAGACCGGCCAGGCGGTGATGCTCGCGCCCTATCCGAAGTCGAAGCCCGAGAAAATCGACGCGTCGGCCGAGCGCGAGATGGCCGTGTTGAAGGACCTCGTCAACGCAACCCGCACCTTGCGCAGCGAGATGGGCGTTTCGCCGCAGCAGAAACTCACCTTGTTCGCGGTCGGTGACGTCGCGCGCTTCGCACCTTATATGCAGCCGCTTGCACGACTTGAGTCGGTGCGAGCCGTGGCTGAGCTGCCGCAGGAGGAAGCCCCGGTCGCGATGGTGGGCAACTATCGTCTGATGCTGCACGTCGAAGTCGACATCGCCGCCGAGCGCGAGCGGCTGAAGAAGGAGATCGTCCGCCTTGAAGACGAGATCGCGAAGTGCCGCGCGAAGCTCGCGAACGAGTCGTTCGTCGCACGGGCGCCGGAAAAAGTAGTCGCGCAGGAGCGAGAGCGGCTCGCGGGGTTCGATGCGACGCTGGCGAAGGTTCGGCAGCAACTCGACCGGTTCGCACGCAGCGCTTAGGCGTTCGAGAGCCATGCATTACATCCGCAACAACCTCGCCGTGTGCGGGTATCACCACATCGGCCAGCGCGAGGAATTCGAGTCGCACGGCTTCCGCGTACAGCTCCAGTGCACGGAACACTATGATCCGTGGCTCGCCGAATGCGTCGAAGTGATGTCTGCGCCTTTTGACGATGGCATACCGATCCCGGAGGCCCTATTTCACACCGCGCAGGACTGGCTCGCCGCGCACTGGGACTCGGGATGCAAGATCCTGATTTCGTGCGCCGCCGGCCGGAGCCGCAGCGTGACGATGGCGATTGCGCTGCTGAACCGGAAGGGCGGTTTGAGTTTTCTCGAGGCTGCCAATGACGTGATCAGCCGCGTACCCGACGCCTATCCTCATCCTTACGTTCTTGCCTCGGCCGCCCGATTTTCCGGCCGGGCGCTCGAATTCGCCGAGCTGCAGAGCGTCTACGCAGCGATCCCGAAGCAACCGGCCTATCCCTGGTCCCTGGAACTCGTGCAGGAGGCGGCATCGCGAGCTTCGAGGTAGTAGGCTGCCTCGGCCTACTAGAACGGTCTGGTGTTAGCGGTCTCTATGCAATGCCGCGATGAACTGATTCATCGCGGCACTCATGCGGTGTTACCAAGGTTGCTCTAGCGACTTGTTTGCGTTCGGTTACGTAGAAGTTCTCTATCCAATTTGTCCAATGTAGCTTCAACGAGCCTTTGAACGCCTCCGTCAATACCCAGCCGTAGCGATCCACTGTACAACTCCGCAGCAAAAACCATCTCGCCGCCATCCCATAGCGAGATGTGAACGCCCTTACCGAAGGGCATTCTTGTCTTTATTCCAGCCTTGCAAACCAACACATTCGGGCCCCTCCTCTTGTCCACAATCTTCAATCCATTGCGTTCGAGAACGCGAGCGATCGTGGTCAGATGTTTTTGCTCGAGTTTTTCATCGAAGTCTACCGCCTCCTCGGAGAAATAAGCGCTTTCATATCTCGAGATCTTCGCGTCGTCCCTGCCGAAGGAGCCGGTGGTCTCCAACGAGGAGCACCCCAACATGGCGAGAGCAAACAACGTGCTTGCGAATGTTGTCTTTGCGTCCACGGTAAAGCCCCCTTCCGGATCTGATTCGGTTAGTCGAGTTCGCCCACGCGTCTTGCGACGCCGTAGCAACCACCGCGATTGCCGTCCATGCTGATGCTGCGAATGATCTTGGCCTCGTCAACCACGGCCTCCAGTGTGCAGAAACCCCTGACATAGCCGACGACATTTGTGTATTGCCAGGTGTAGTGCCTTCCATTGGGCGATTCTTGGAACTGATTCCCCATTCGATAGATGAGTGTGGAAACCGGACGACCGTTGAACTTTTGAATTTCGGCCTCCGCTTGTTCATTGGTGAGAATCGTTGCGCAGCCCGATAGCGCAAGCAATACGACGATCGGCGATTTCTTCATAACGCGCTCTCCCGGTTCATCGGGCCGCCGCGGGTTCCCGCCTGTCGAGCATGAGCAGGATCGCGAAGACAGCGGCAGCCGCGAGCAGATGCTTCAGCGTGTGTCCGCTGATGACGTTCGACGTAAGCGCGAAGATCTGGTGATCCCAGACCTCTGTAAGCTTTGCGCACACATAAAACCCGAGGGCATAAAGCAGATAGGCGCGGTGCGTGTACCGGCCGCGATACATCGCCAGCACAAGCGGAATGCAGACCAACGGCGTGAATTGCACCCAGAAGTAGAACCTCAGGTCGTCCGTGAAGTGCCACCACAGCGCGCTGGCGACACCGAGAGCAACAGCAGGCGCGAGAAGCAGCCGTTCGAGTCTTTCGCCCATGTGCTCGGCCAGCAAGGCAACGAAGAGTGCCATGAACCCCACCGTCATCGGCAGGCGGTCCCAGAGCAGGGTCTCATTGCTTGGCTGCCAGTGGTAGTAGCTCGAGCCAAGAAAGACCAGCGCGGTCCCGACGAATAATGTCGACCAGGAAGCTGCGAGCGGCGGCCGGCGACGACCTGCGCAGAGCAGGATTCCCGCTACGCCGATTATGAGAAACGCGATGTTGGACGCGACATCGAACAAATGCGGCACGCCGAGCAACTCGCGTTGATCTGCGAAGCGGTGGTAGATGGTGTCCTGGTGAATCGGCTCGCGGGCCCAGAGGCCCGCGAGCATGACGAGACAAACCAGGATCAGGGTTGCTTCCCGCCAGCGGCGGGCCATCACTTGTGCTGCGTTCATGTCATGCACCGAGGTGCAACCGGTACTTCGCGCCGTTGAAGAAGGTGCACGAGCCCGCGCCGAGCCGGGCGCTCGCGAGCTGGTATTCGCAGCTCATGTGACCGCCGGACGAGCCATAGGCGCTCGCGACACCTCGCTTGGCGTCACCTTCGACCACCGTGGCTTCACCGGTGAAAATCTCACCGCGGTACTCGAACTGGAAGCGGCCCTTGCCGTTCATCTGGTTGGTAACCGTTCCCGAGATCACTCCGGTCTGCGTGGCGACGTCGTTCGATGGGTAGAGCTTCGCCGCGAGCACGATCGGTCCCGCCGGTACCGATGCAACGGGACCGACACTGGTCGCCATACGCGATTGCGGCGGGTATGCAGGCGTGGGCGGGTACGCGGGCGCCGGCGGGATGGGAGCCACGTAATGCGTGACGCTGCCGTTCTCGTTGGCGACCGGAAGGATGTAGCAACCACTGACTGCGACTGCGCACAGCGACGCCATCAGGGCACTGCGAGTTGCACGGTTCATTTTCAATCTCCTGTTGGTTGGGTGAGTGCCCGAGGTTTAGGCTCGGCGACCATCCCATGCGCAGGAGCCGTGCCAGTCGCGTATACTTCTCTACATAATTGATTTTGCAGTTAAATATCTATCATGAAAGTTCTTTAATTAATAAGCTGATGTCAATTTATGTACACCATGTGTACACTTAATGTATGCACAAATTCAGCAATGCTGATCGAGATTTCTTCTCGGTTCTTGACCGCGTCGTCTATGGCAACCCGTTCAGCGACCGGCGGGATCGGCTGATTCAGCGGCTGGCGCCCGATTCCGCGAAAGGCGACCTCGACGCCGATCGCGACACGCTGGCGCGCGCGGTCGAGCCAAGGCTGCGACCCTATGAGGATTCGTCCGCGCTGGATCGCCTGGGCGCAGACGACCGCCGCCTGGTGCGAAGCGGATTCCTCTACGTCTGCTACCAGCGCCACGTGCCGCCGATCGACCGGTTGATCGGGCAGGAATCCTCGCAACGCGAGTCGGTCGATCGTATTGCGAAGTCCGTGATCGCGGACCTCGTCGGCCACGGAATCGACGAGGCTCTGGCGGTGCGCTATTTCGCGCTGTTCTTCCAGCTGCGCCGGGCCTTCCACTTCATCGGCCGTTCGCTCACCGGCAACTGCGAATCGATGCGCAAGCTGCGCAGCGCGCTATGGGACAACATCTTCACGCACGACATGCGCGAATTCGAGACCGGCCTGTGGAAGCGCATGGAGGACTTCTCCACGCTGATCCTGGGCGAGACGGGCACCGGAAAAGGCGCCGCGGCGGCTGCCATCGGTCGCTCGGAGTTCATCCCCTACCTGCCTGCGGAACGGCGCTTCGCCGCGAACTTCGCCGACAGCTTCATCGCGATCAATCTTTCGCAATTTGCCGAGTCGCTGATCGAATCGGAGCTGTTCGGGCACCGCAAGGGCGCGTTCACCGGCGCAATCGAGCACCACCAGGGCGTCTTCGAGCGCTGCAACGCGCACGGCGCGCTGTTCCTCGACGAGATCGGCGAGGCGTCGGTGCCGATCCAGATCAAGCTGCTGCAAGTGCTGCAGGAGCGCACGTTCACGCCGCTCGGCAGCCACGAGAAGAAGCGTTTTGCCGGACGGGTCATCGCCGCGACCAATCGGCCGCTCGGCGGGTTGCGCGCCAGCGGGCGGTTCCGTGACGATTTCTACTATCGCCTCTGCTCGGACGTCATCGAGGTTCCGACGCTGCGGCAACGGATCGAGGAATCCGCGCGCGAGCTCGAAGAGCTGGTGCGGCTGCTCGTCACGCGCATCGGCGGCGAGGAAAACGCGGAGCGCGCTGCATTCGTCCTGGAAGCGCTCGAGCGCGACCTGCCGCGCGGTTATCCCTGGCCGGGAAACGTGCGCGAGCTCGAGCAGGCCGTGCGACGGATTCTGCTGACGGGCCGGTATGCCGCCGGCTTGAGTGCCGAATCAGGCAGCGAAGACGACCGGCTCGCCGACATGGCGCGGGCGGGAACACTGAGCGCCCAGGAATTGCTCGGCCGCTACTGCGCGCTGCTCTACCGCAGATTCGGCACCTACGCGGAAGTCGCCGAGCGCACCGGGCTCGACCGCAGGACCGCGCGCAAGTACGTCGTCGACTACAGCGCCGCGACCCGCGCGGCGCCCTGAGGCTTCGCGATCGCCTGCTGCTCCGACGAATCGGGCCACGAATTCTCGAACTGCCATTCATGCTGCGCCTCGATACGCGCGCGCAGCGCCGCCTCGAATGCACGCTCGGGCAACGCATCCTGGTCCCATTGCGTGTGCGCGAGGCCGAGTCCCTCGCGCAGCCAGGCGCGGAATTCCGCGCCACGCACCGGTGCCACGCCCTCCCGAACGCAAGTCCTGAGCCGCGCCGCAATCACCGCACAGCCGTTCACGCGCTCGGTGCGGCTGCTCCCGATCTGGGAGCCCTGCACGCAGATGTCGCCGCCGCTCAGATAGGCGCGCAAGCCGAATTCACGGTAGGTCGCGACCGCGGGTGACAGCGCCCACGCGGGCCAGCGCACGGTCTTTCCCGGCGCAAGGTGCACCGGGACGATGAAGGCAAACCCGAACTGCGCGTCGTCGCCCTGCGACGCGCCGAACCGGCTCCAGAGCACGATCGGCGCGGATTCGCGGGCCTGCGCATGCGACAGGGCGGCACCCGCGGGCCATTGTTCCAGCGGATCGCCGAATTCGATTCGCATCCAGCGCGCTTGTCGCACGCGAACAGCGTACCAGATTTGCGCGGGCCCTTACTTGCGCCGCTTCTTGCCTTTCCCGCCCAAGCCGTCGAGTGCCGCTTCGAGCGCGTTCGTCAGGGTCTTCAGCACCTTGATGCGCGCGTAGTACTTGTTGTTCGCTTCGACGAGCGTCCACGGCGCGACCGAGGTCGAGGTTCGGTCGACCATGTCGCAGACCGCGCTCTCGTAGGCGCCCCATTTCTTGCGGTTGCGCCAGTCCTCGGGCGTGATCTTGAAGCGCTTGAAGGACACCTTCTCTCTCTGCTTGAAGCGCCGCATCTGCTCGTCCTTGCTCACCGCGAGCCAGAACTTGACGACGACGATCCCGTGGCGCACCAGCACCTGCTCGAAGTCGTTGATCTCTCCGTACGCGCGCAGCCAGTCGGCCTCGCTGCAGAACCCTTCGACCCGCTCGACCAGCACGCGCCCGTACCACGAGCGGTCGTACAGCGCGAAGCGGCCGCGCCCCGGGATGTGGCGCCAGAAGCGCCACAGATACGGCTGGGCGCGCTCTTCTTCGGTCGGCGCGGCGATCGAGATATTGGAATAGCTGCGCGCATCGAGCGCGCTCGTCACGCGGCGGATCGCGCCGCCTTTGCCGGCCGCGTCGTTGCCTTCGAACACCGCAACCACCGACACGCGCTGCAGGCGCGGATCGCGCGAGAGCACGTTGAGGCGTCCCTGCCACTTCGCGAGCTGCTTTTGGTACGCAGGCTTCTCGAGCGGCTGGTCGAGCTCGAGCGCGCGCACCACGTTCAGCCGGTCGATCGCCGGCGCGAGCGGCGGGCTGCGGTCGGGCAACCGCTTCACCGGCTTTTCGTCGAGCCGCTCGCGCATCGCGGCGAGCAGGTGCCGGCCCATCGTCAGCATGCGGTACTCAGGGTCTGCGCCGGGGATGATGATCCACGGCGCCTCGCCAGTCGAAGTGCGGCGCAGGAACGGCTCGCAAACCTTAATGAACCTGCGATAGCGATCGTAGTACGACCACTCGTGCTCGGTGACGCGCCAGCGCGTCTGCCGATCCTTCTCCAGCTCCTCGAGCCGCTTGCGCATCTGGCCGCGCGAAAGGTGAAACCAGTACTTGAGCAGCAGGATTCCCTCGTCGCACAGCATCTTCTCCAGCCGCACGATCTCCGCCACCTGCCGGCTGAATTCGCCTTCGCCGATCTTGCTCCACACCCGCTCGATGATCGGCATCGAGTGCCACGCGCCGAAAAAGATCCCGATCCGGCCCTTCGCCGGCAGCGCCTTCCAGAAGCGCCACGCGGGAGGCCGCTCGACCTCCTCGCCGCGCGGCTCGAAAAACGCATGGGTGGAGATATGGCGTGGGTCCATCCACTCGTTGAGCAGGTTCACGGTCTCGCCCTTGCCCGCACCCTCGACGCCGGCGATCAGGATGAGCACCGGAAACCGGCCGTTCACCTTGAGGTCGTACTGCGCGTCGAGCAGCGCTTCGCGCAGCTTCGGCTCCTCGCGCCGGAACGTCGCCTTGTCTACCTTGTGCTTCAGGCTTGCAGATTCGAACATCGTGTCCCCTTCTGGATCATCATGGTTGTTGGTCAGTGCCAGAAGCGCTTGGCGCGCTCGAACACTTTCCACGCGGCGCTCAACTCGCGCCGCCGCTCCTCGAGCATGGCCGAATTCCAGTGCTCGATTATCTTGCGTGCCTGCTCGCGCAAGGGTCCGCGCGCAGTGCGCGTCGCCGTCTCGATCAGCGCGGGCGCAGTCGCATGGTCGTTCATCGCACCGAGCAGGTCCTGCAGGTCGTTCAGCGCCTTCAGCATCGGCGCAGCGCGTGCGCCCGGGAACAGTGGCGAGAAGAAACCCGCGGCGTAGCGCAGCTTCTTCGTCGCAATGCGCAGCTTGTGCAGGCGGCGCGCGTTCGACGACTCGATCTTCTTGCCGCGCTTCAGCGTGCGTCGGTGGAAGCGATTGAGCACGAGCGCGGCGTGCTTGCGCACGTCCTCCTCGCCCGCTTCGCCAGCAAGCGCCTCCGGTCTCGCCAGCCACTCACCCATGCCGAGCGCGATGCGCTGGTAGCGGCGCGACGCGAAGAGGCGTCGCGGCGCACTGCTCGCGTCCTCGCGCAGGCGCGCGCACGCGCGCGCAATCGAGGCGAGACCTGCGTGCCCCGGAAACTGCTCCAGCACAGGCGAGAGTGTCTGTTCGGCGAACACGTCCCAGTCGCGCGCCGGCCCCAGCGCGCGGGTGAACCGGCGCACCGCGCGCGCGTGCTGCTCGAACGGTTCCTCGGCGGCGAGCCGCTTGAATGCACCGAGTCCGGATTGCAGGCGTCGCAGCGCGACGCGCGCCTGATGCAGGTACTCCGGGTCCTCTCCGTCGACCACGCCCTCGTGATTCGCCTGCAGATGGTTGAGGCACGCCACACATACTGCTTTAAAAGCTGCGTTCGCGGTCATGCCGCGGCGGACGACGTCGATGCGCGCGCGCACCGGCGCCGGCCGGATTGCGCCCGCGAGCTCGAAGCCGCGCTCGGCCTTGGAGCGGTGCGCTACGCGGGCTGCGTACCGCTGCGACAGGGCAAGCGCGAGCTCGAACAGGTGCCACACCGGCCCGCGTTTCAGCTCGAGCTCGATCTCGCTAACCGGCGCCCGTTTCGCACCAGCCATGATCGTGCCGCGATCGATACTGACTTCGATGCTCGCGCCCGGCAGCGGCGAGACGAGCCGGATTTCGCGCTCCACTTCGACACGGAACACCGGCAGCAGCGGCTTGCCGCGCGCAATGCGCGCTACGCGCTTGCGCAGCGCGGCGTCGGCGATCCGGCCCAGGCGCGGCACAGGAGACGACACGGGCTGCGAACTCTCGATCCGCCGGTGCAGTCCCGCTTCGAGCGTGCCGCGTCCCTTCAACGTCTGCACCCAGCGGCCCTGCTCGCGGCGCACGCGCAGCACGATGCCGCGCCGCCACAGCGTACGTCGCGGCGTATCGAAATAGACTGCGACGAGCGACTGGACGGCGCCGCGCCGCCGTCCGAGCCGCGGATCGGCCGCCAGCCGCGCCAGTGTGCGCGGCGTCGCAGACAGCTTGAGCTCGGTTTCCTCCTCCACGATCCGCGCGGGCTGCAGGCGCGGTGCTACTTGTGCTTCATGAAGAACGTGAATTCCCGGTTGGCCTCGGAATGCTCGAGCAGCTCGTGCCCGGTCTGCTTGCAGAACGCCTGGAAGTCCTTGATCGATCCGGGATCGGTGGCGAGAATCTTCAGCACCTGCCCGGCGTTCATGTCGGTCAGCGCTTTCTTCGCGCGCAAGATCGGCAGCGGACAGTTGAGGCCGCGGGCGTCGAGCTCCTTGTCGAATTGCATGGGCACATCCTCGGTTCGTCGTGTGGGATGCGCGGATTTTCCCACGGCGGCCGGCCCGCTGAATAGGTTTAGGATGGAACCCCTCACGCACGGAGAAGACCATGTCAGCGCAAATGGATACCGCCGACCTCGACCGGCTCATCCGCGAGCGGCTCGATGCGCTTCTGCCGCAGAAGCTCGCCGACCTGAAGGCGGCGAAAACGCCCTCGATGACGATCATCGCCACCAAGGGAACGCTCGACTGGGCCTATCCGCCGTTCATTCTCTCATCGACCGCGGCTGCGCTCGGATGGGAGGTTTCGGTCTTCTTTACCTTCTACGGGCTGAACCTGTTGAAGAAGGACATCAGCGACCTGAAGGTTAGCCCACTCGGGAATCCCGGCATGCCGATGAAAATGCCGTTCGGCCCCGAGTGGTTCAAAGGGATCAACTGGAACATCCCCAACGCGGTGCAGGCGGTGGTGCCCGGCTTCGAGACGATGGCGACCACGCTGATGAAGCAGACGATTCAGAACAAAGGCGTGGCCAGCGTCGACGAGCTGCGCGCTGCGTGCATCGAGGGCGGCGTCAACCTGATCGGCTGCCAGATGACCGTAGACCTGTTCGGCTTTCGCCGCGAAGACTTCATCCCGGAAGTGAAGGACTTCGTCGGCGCAGCCACGTTCCTGCCGATGGCGCGCGACGCCGACGTGAGTCTCTTCATCTGAGGCGCGCGAGCGCCTCACCCCCCCACACCTGGATCCAAGCACCCCGGAACGGCGCCTCGTACTCCGGGCGAGCCCCGCTTCCCGCATGGCGCTTGCGCTCCACGACGATGACCTGCCCTCCGGGATGAGCAGCGACCCACCGCGCGAGCTCGGGCTGATCCAGAATCTCGATCGGCTTGCGCAGCCGCCCGACGAAGTTGTATTGAGCGTGGTACTTGCCGAGGTGCGCGAGCGGGACGTTGCGCTGCTGCAGCTCGGCAAGATGAGCGGCGGCCGGACCCGGATCCCCATAGGGAGCAATCGCGGGCATCACGCCGGCGGCAATCACGCCCATCGCTCCGAGCACCGCGAATGAGAGCGCGCGGATCTGGACGATCGTGTCCTTTCGCGCGAAGACCAGCAGCAGCGGGCCCAACAGCAGCGACGCCGCGATCGGCCACGATGGCAGCGTCGCAGCCCACGCGGGCAACTCGAGCGCAGCCGGCTTCGCCCGCGCGTAGAAAAGAACCGCAGGCAGCGCGAGGAAACCGGCGGCAGGCAGCAGCATGTCCCACCGACGGGCCGGCGGCCCGAGTCGGGCGAGCGCATGGGCGGCGAGCAACGCGAACGCAGGAAGCATGGGCACGAGGTACTTCGCCTGCTTTCCGCTGACGAACGAAAACCCGACGACAGTGAGAACGAGCCATGCGCCCAGGAAACGCAGCGGCAGCGGTTGCCGGGTAAAACCCGGCGCCTTCAGGCCGCGCCACAGTGCCGGCCACACGAGCCACGGAAAGAGGATCGCGGGCAGCAGCGGCGCGTAATACCACCACGGCGCGCTATGCGCGAACGACTCGGACACCCGGCCCGCGGTCTGGCCCCAGAAAATCGCGCGCTGGTACGCTTCGCCGCCGAAGTAGCCCGCGGGCAGCGCCCACGCAAGCGCAATGGCCGCACCGAGCGCGATTCCGCCCAGCAGCGCGAGATACCAGCGCATCGGCGTGGCTCGCAGCGCTGGCGCCCACCACGGCGCAACCACTGCAACGGGCAGCACGTGCAGCAGGATCACCGGTCCCTTCGCCAGCACTCCGAGACCGATCCCCGCAGCAAGCCACAGGATGCCGGCGCGTGTCTCGCCGCGCGCAGCGCGCAACACGCCGATCATCGCCGCCATCGTGCAGAGCAGCAGCAGCAGATCGAACATCAGCAGCGTGACGAACGCGGCAAAAAGGAGCGTGCCGAACAGCGTCCAGGCGGCGTAGTCGGCAGGCTCGCGCTCCTCGGGCCACAGCAGGCGCGCAAGCGTGCGGAGCAGCGGCAGCGCGGCAAACGCGCACAACGGCGCGACCAGGCGCGGCCACCAGTCGTTCACGCCGAATACCGCCCATCCCAGGTGGACCAGCCAGAAAAGCAGCGGCGGCTTGTGGCTGTACGGCTCGCCGTTGATGTAGGGCACGAGAAAATCGCCGCGCAGCCACATTTCCCACGCGACGCTTGCGTAGCGCGTCTCGTCTACCGGCCAGAACGGTCGCAGCCACACCGACGCAACTGCGAGCACGGCCCATGCGGCGAGAAAAACCACCAACCAGCGATCGCGCGTGGACTCTTGCATCAGCCGCGCTGCACGCCGCTGCCCGAGTCGGCCTGCTCCTCGAGCGCCTCGTCGACCTCGGCGCCGAGCGTCTTTCCGTGGCGGTACTTGCGATAGAGCCAAGCGCCGATCACGCCGGAGGCGAGGAACAGCGCCACCGCGATACCGACGCGCCAGGCCGCGCCGACATCGACACCGCTTCCGGCGAGCGCGAACACGAGCGTCTGGGGAACATAGCCAAGCAGCGAGCCGAGAAAGAACGGGATCGCAGGAACGCGGGAAACCCCGGCAGCAAGATTGGTCACGAAGTTGTTGCCTACCGGCAGCAGCCGGATCAGCACCGTCATCCAGAACGGGTGCGCGGCCAGAAAATCCTCGATCCGCTGCACCTTCGCGCCCAGGCGCGCGCTGACGAGCGGGCGCCCGATCACGCGCGCGTAGAAAAAAGTGAGCACGCAGCCGGACACCGTGCCGATGAGCGCGAGCAAGGCGCCGAGGAGAGCCCCGAATGCGTACCCGCCGAGAAAGCTGACCACGTGGCGCGGCAGCGCAACGGCAGTCGCGAGACCCGCCACGCACAAGAAAAGGACCTCTCCGACGATTCCCTTGCCTCGCACGTCGGTGTCGATCCACGTTGCGCTCAACACGTCGCCGAAGATTCTGCTCTCGATCACCCACCCGATCGCGACGAGCGTCGC
>DASYPC010000336.1:0-7087 GCA_036007105.1 Burkholderiales bacterium
AGATACGTCTCGACCAATCTCGCCCAATAGGCCGCGCCGACCGTCAGGTTGGCATCGTTGAAATCGTAGCTCGCGCTGTGCACCATCGGACCGTCGCCATTGCCGATCCGCACGAAGCTGCCGGGCCGATGCTCGAGGAAGTAGGCGAAATCCTCGCTGCCGGTGACGGTGCCGAACGGGAAGATCGTCCGCTCGGGGCCGACGAGGTCCTCGGCGACCTTGCGCGCGAACTCGGTCTCGGCGGGACTGTTGACGAGCACCGGGTAGCCGCGGATGTATTCGAGCTCGGCGCTGCCGCCGTAGCCCTGCACATGCGCGTTGACGAGCTCTGTGATGCGCTGCTGCAGCCGATCGCGCACTTCGTTGCTGAACGAACGCACGCTCAGGCTCATCGTCGCGCTTTCGGGAATGACGTTGCGCACCGTGCCCGCGTGCAACGTGCCGATCGTAACGACCGCCGCTTGCCTGGGATCGACGTTGCGCGATACGACCGACTGCAGCGCCATCACCAGGCTGCCGGCGATCAGGATCGGATCTACGGCGAGGTGCGGCCTCGACGCATGACCGCCTTTGCCTCGGATCGCGATGTTGACGGTGTCGGAAGCGGACATCGATGGGCCCGGATTGAACATGAACGTGCCCGTCGGGTAGCCGGGTGAGTTGTGCATGCCGAAGATCGCGTCGCACGGAAAGCGCTCGAACAGGCCGTCGGCGATCATGCGCTCCGCGCCGCCAGCCATGCCGGCCTCCTCGGCTGGCTGGAACACCAGGTTCACGGTGCCGGAGAAGTTGCGCGTTTTCCCGAGATAGCGAGCAGCGCCAAGCAGCATGGTGGTATGGCCGTCGTGCCCGCACGCGTGCATCACGCCGGGATTGCGGCTCGCATGCGGGGCACCGGTCGCTTCCATGATCGGCAACGCATCCATGTCCGCGCGCAGGCTTACGCTGCGGGTGCCGTCGCCGGCCTTGAGCCGACCGACTACGCCGTGGCCGCCGACGCCGCGCGTGACTTCGAAGCCCCATTCCTCGAGCCGCATCGCGACGAGCGCAGAGGTCGCCGCTTCCTTGAAGGAAAGCTCGGGGTTCTGATGGATCTGGTGGCGGATCTGTGTCAGCAGCGCGCGCGACTCTTCCAGGTCGCCGACCGCGCAAAAGACCTTGTAGCGTCCGTTCAACATTCTTGCTCCCTGCTCGTCATACAGTAATCACTTCGGGGGCAAGATTAACCCTTGCTTGCCGCGACGAAAAGCCGACAAGAACTGGTTCCAGGCAACCAGGGCAGGACCGTCTTTAATGATGAAGTTCCGGTTGCCGCTGGGAACTTTTAGACCAAAAGCCCCTGTCCCCTTCATCCGCTCAGCTGCATGCAGTTTCGTATCCGCCTCCAATCGGACGATCCGTTGCCACACCTCCTCAACTTGTTTTGGGTTCAAAACCCCGTTCGCCGGCTCTCCGCCGCTGTACATCCCGGTCGAGCTCTTGCTCGGTTGAACCGGCGAATATTCGAAATGGGCGTCTTGGCCCTCCGAATCCTTCCAGAAACGATATCCATTTGCGCTTCCGTCGGAGTACGTCACGAGCCAGGGAGCTTTCGGCACTGGGCTCGAACCGGCGTGGCTGGTCGACGGAGCCAGCCAAAGCAGGGCAACCGCAAAAATGAATGTTGTCGGAATGGAAAATGTTTTCATCGCTGTTTGATCCTCCCGCGAATCTTTCTGTCATTCAGGCGACGGGCGGCGTCAGCGCAACGAGGATATGTCCGACGCCGAGGAACAGCGCCAGCAACCCGACAGCGAGCAGGAGCCAGAACACGCCCCAGGAGTTGGCAATCAGCCATGTCTGCGTCGGATCCTGCGGGTTGTAGTGGACCGTCACCGGATCCGGCAGGCTGTCGACCAGCTTCTGCACCGCGTCGGGCAGGTGTCCAGTCCTGCGGATGACGTAGACCTGGTCGCCGGTGTACTCCTTTCCGTCGACCCTGTAGGCATATCGGACCCTGGGCATGCAGGTTCGACCGGCTCCCATCGGCTCTCCCACGCCGCGCTCGAGGATCCGGCCCGGCACGGTCGGCCAGTCGCGGGTCCGCCGCAGCTCGCGCGAGAAGTATCGCGCCGCCCAGAAGGCGAGAGCGGAAAAGAAGAGGAAAAGGAGCCCGTAGATCAAATGGCGAGCGCCGCGCGCAGCCGCTCGTGGAAGTGAATCAGCGCAGGCTCGTTCCGCCCGTACACCACTTCCGCCTGCAGCCCGCTCATGAACGCGCGCTGCATTTTTTCGCCGAGCGCGAAGTCCTCGTCCTTTACCGTGCGCACCGCGAGGTCGTAGTTCTTCTGCCAGTACGCGCGCGCCTTGTCGGTCGCCGGCGGCTCGGGCGAATAGAGCGCGAACTCGACCGCGCAGCGATCCGGCGCGGCGCCGGGCAGCATGCGCCAGGTCTCCAGGTGATCGGACTGGAAGACGATGATGCCGTTCGGCATCAGCCGGTAGATCGGCAGGATGTTGGCAAGGACGTCCCAATCGCTGTCCGCCTTGCCGTCCCATTCGTTCGCGCTGTAGCGCAGCATCGTCAGCCGGCTATGGTCGCCGAACGCATCGAACGCGCCGGTGTTGCCGCGGATCAGCGGCGCGACGGTCGCGCGGTGCAGCGCCGGCAGGTGATAGCTCTCGAGAAAGGTATCGATGCCGAATTTCCAGTTGATCTTCGGCGTCAGCACCTCCGCGCCGAAGAAGCTGTAGCCATCGAACCGGTACGCGCCGAACTCCTCGCCGAGCCCGGACAGGTGAGCGTCGACGTCGATGTTCAGCGCGTCGCCAGACGTAAGGCGCACGAAGATCATGCCGTGGCTTTCGCCTGCCGCAAGCGGCAGCAAGCCTTGCGTCGCCTTTTCGATCCCGGTGAACGAACGCTCGTCGGGGATCCCGGCGAGCTTGCCGTCGAGCGCATAGGTCCAGCCGTGGTACGGACACGAGAACACGCGCGTGCGGCCGCATCCGCTCGCGACCGGCGCGCCGCGGTGGCGGCAGATGTTCGCGAACGCGCGCACCACGCCGTCGCGCCCGCGGACGAGCAGCACCGGGACGCCGGCGATTTCCTCGGCGATGTAGTCGCCCGGCTCGCGCACGCGGCACGACATCGTCATGAAGAGCGGCATGCGAAGGAAGAGACGCTCGCGCTCCAGCTTCAGGCGCTCGGGGTCGCCGTACGCCGCCACCGGGTTGCGAAAGATTTCGGGCGCGAGCGCGGTCGAGCCTTCACGCGCGTACGTCTGAAGCGCGCGCGCCAATTCGAGTTGCGTCTCGCGCCTCATCGGTCGGGCTTCTTCGCCAGATGCAGCTCGCGCATGAACGCGGGCTGCTTGCGCCAGGGCAACCCGGCGGTCAGACCGCCGTCGACCGCGAGCGCCTGGCCGGTGACGTAGCTCGCCGCATCGCTCGCGAGCCACAGCACTGCCGCCGCGATCTCCTGCGGCAAACCCATGCGCTCGATCGCCTGGTCGTCGCGCTTCGTCGGCCGGATCTTCGCCATGCGCTCGACCCAGCGCTCGTCGGTGACGCCGGTGTGGATCGGCGTCTCGATGTTGCCGGGGCAGACCGCGTTCACGCGAATCCCGGACTCGGCTAACTCCAGCGCTACCGATCTCGTCATCGCCACCACCGCCGCCTTGCACGCGCTGTAGACGTGCGGCCCGTAGCCGCCCGCGAGGCCGGAGATGCTCGCGATGTTGACGATCGAGCCGCTGCGGCGCGGCTGCATGGCGCGCGCCGCTTCGCGCATGCCGAGAAAGACGCTGCGCTGGATGATGCTGCATGCGTGCTCGTACTCCTCGAGCGGGATCGCGGCGATCGGGCCGAGCACACCGGCGATCGCCGCGTTGTTGACGACGCAATCGAGCCGTCCCCAGCGCTCGAGCGCCGCGGCCACGGCCTGGGCGAAGTCGCCTTCGACGCGCACGTCGAGCTCGATGAACACGACCTTCGCGCCGAGCTTCTTTGCCAGCGCTTCACCCTTCTCGGCCTGCACGTCGCCGAGCAGCACGCAATAGCCGGCCGCCGCGAACGCTTCGACGCAAGCCGCGCCGATGCCGCTTGCGCCGCCGGTGACGAGACAGACCGGGTCGTCGCTCATGCCTGGCCCCCGCGCGCCTGGTTGATCTGCGCCTGCGCCACCGATGCCCGCACGATTGGAATCTCTTCCGGGGCGAGCGGCTTCATCCAGTTCTTGCGCGCGAGCGCCGCCTGCACGTAGGGCTCGAGCTCCGCGCGCTTGCGCGCCTCGCGCGCCTCGACGTCGGCCTTGAAGGTCGGCATCACGTCGGACGCGAACAGCTCGAGCGACTCGCAGATGTGCGCGTGCTGGTTGCGCCCGGCCTGCTGCAGGAAGATGACCTGGTCGACCCCTGCTTCCTGGAAGCCTTCCAGGTGCGCGCGCATGTCCTGCGGCGTGCCGATGCCCGAGCTGCGCGTGCCGACCACGTTCTGCGCGACGAACTCCTCGGTGCGGTTGCCGCGCCGCTCGAGGTATTCGCCCCACAGGTTGGTACGCCCCGGCACGGTGTCGTGCGCGACGAGCGCATTCAGCGCGTAGCCGAAGAATTCGAATCCTTCGTGGCCGCGGCGGATCGCCTCGGCCCGGTCGCGATGGATCGAGAACGACGACACCATCGCCAGATTCGCGTTGACGCTGTGGCCGAGCGGCACGCATTGCTCCGAGCGGAGGATGCCGTAGTAGATCTCGGACCAGGTGCGTGCTTCTTCCGGATTGAGGAACGAGAACGCGAGCGCGCCCAGGCCGAGCGAAGCCGCCACCTTGATCGTGTCCCGGTTGGTGCAGGCCATCCACATGGGCGGGTGGGGCTTCTGCACAGGCTTGGGCAATACGTTGCGGCACGGCATCGTGAAGTACTTGCCCTCGAATCCGGGGTACGGCTCGAGCACCATCATGTTGGCGATCTGCTCCGCGGCTTCGAGCGCCATCGCGCGCTTTTCCTTCGCCTTGATGGCGAATCCACCGAGCTCGAGCCGCGTCGCGCCTTCGCCGATGCCGAAATCGACGCGTCCGTTCGAGATCAGATCGAGCGTGGCGAGGCATTCCGCGGTGCGCGCCGGATGGTTGTAGTTCGGGATCACCTGGCGGATGCCGTGCGCAAGGCGAATCTTCTTCGTACGCGCGGCCGCAGCGGCGAGGAATACTTCCGGCGAAGACGAATGCGAGTACTCGTCGAGGAAATGGTGCTCGACTTCCCACGCGTAGTCGTAGCCGAGGCGGTCGGCGAGCTCGACCTGCTCGAGCGCCTCGTGAAACAGGCGCCGCTCGTCGTCCGGCGCCCACGGCCGCGGCAGCTGCATCTCGTAGAAGACTCCGAACCGCATCGGTTCTCCCGGTCGACGCTAGTGTGTCACGCGCACCGGGAACTCGCTCATGCCGCGAAACACCAGCGAGTCGAGCCAGCGCGGTTCCTTGGTCGGCTCGATGCGGGGGAACCTCGCCAGCACCGCCGGGAGGCTTACTTCGCCTTCGAGCCGCGCCAGAGGAAAACCGAGGCAGATATGCAGCCCGAAACCGAACGCGAGGTGCGGCACGCCGTTGCGCTCGAGGTCGACCCGGTCGGGCTCGGGGTAGGCGCGAGGATCGCGGTTGGCGGCGTTGATCATCA
The DNA here is from genome assembly GCA_036007105.1 of Burkholderiales bacterium. Lineage (GTDB taxonomy): Bacteria > Pseudomonadota > Gammaproteobacteria > Burkholderiales > SG8-39 > 2-02-FULL-66-14. The sequence goes on from DASYPC010000336.1 coordinate 5,652, forward strand.
GGAAGACGCGCTCGCCCTGTCGCAGCGTCCTGCCGTGCAGCTCATGCTCGACCTGCACGACCCGCCCCTGCGCGGTCGTCGGGCCGTCGTAGCGCAACAGCTCTTCCACCGCGCGCGGCGCAAGCGACGGATCGGCGCGAAGCTTGCGCTGCTCGTCCGGAAAGCGCATCAGCGCGAGCAAGCCGTTGGCGATGTGGTTGGTGGTGGTCTCGTGGCCGGCAAAGAGCAGCAGGATGCAGGTCGCGACGAGCTCGTCCTCGGTGAGGCGATCACCATTCTCTTCCAGGTGCACGAGCTCGGAGAGCACGTCCGCCTGCGGCGCAGCCCGCCGCATCGTGATCAGGGAGCGAAAGAAATCCGCCATCTCCTGGGTCGCGGCTTCCGCGCTCACGTACTTCTCCCCCGCGCCGCGCGAGCTGCCGATGAAGAGCGCGATGTCGTCCGAGAGCCGCTTGATGCGCGAGAGCTCCGCACGCGGAACGCCGAGCAGATCCATGATGACGAGCGCCGGCAGCGGCCCGGCGAAGGCCGGGATGAAATCGAATTCGTCGCGCTCGCCGATCTCGGCCAGCAGGTGGGCCGTAATGGCTTCGACGTTCGGGCGCATCCCGCGCATCGCCTTCAGCGTGAAAACCTTGCTCGCCAGCCGCCGCAGCCGGGTATGGTCGGGCGGATCGCGAAACACCATCCACAGCGACAGGTATCGAGCGAGGCAGGCGATTCGTCCGGCGGCAGCCGATGGCAGCGTCTCGAAGAACGGCCGCAGCCGGTCCGACGACATGAGATGGCCCACGCACACGCGCTTCACATCTTCGTAGCGCGTCAGCACCCACGACTTGAGGCGCGGGCTCCAGTGGCACGGATCTTCGTCCCGCATCCTCGCGAACTGCGGAAACGGGTCGGCGAGAAACGCCGGATCCTCGGGGCGGAAATCTAGAATGGGGTCCGTCCCTCTTTTTTACAGCCAGCGCTTGCGCCTGCGATAGGACTTCACGTCGCGAAAGCTCCTGCGCCCGCCCGAGGAGAAGCCCAGGTAGAACTCCTTCACATCCTCGTTCTCCGCGAGCGCCTTGCCGAGCCCGTCCATCACGACGCGCCCGCTCTCGAGGATGTACCCATAGTCGGCGTAGCGCAGCGCGATGTTGGTGTTCTGCTCGGCGAGCAGGAAGCTCACTCTTTCCTTGTCGTTCAACTCCTTGACGATCTGGAAGATTTCTTCGACGAGTTGCGGCGCGAGGCCCATCGAGGGCTCATCGAGCAGGATCATCTTCGGGCGCGCCATCAGTGCACGCCCGATCGCAGTCATCTGCTGCTCTCCGCCCGACGTGTAGCCCGCCTGCGCCTTCCTGCGCTCCTTGAGTCGCGGGAAGTACCGATAGACCTTTTCCAGGTCTTCGCTGAGATCGGCGCCGCCCCTCGTGTACGCCCCGGTGAGG
>DASYPC010000337.1:0-6025 GCA_036007105.1 Burkholderiales bacterium
CAAGCTGCTGTCGCGCACGCTCGAGCTTGCGGCGGAGCTGCGCAAGCAGATCAATGCGACGGGCGTGTTCCGCTGCCTGGAGCTCGAAGACCTGCTGCCGCACGAAGCGAAGGACGATGGCATCCGTCTCGACCCGACCAAGGTGACGGTGGACATCTCCGGCTGCGGCCACACGGTGGAGGAGCTGCAGCGCGAGCTCTTCGAGCGCTACAACATCCAGGTCGAAAAAAGCACGTTCAACACGCTGTCGCTGCTGCTGACGGTCGGCACGACGCGCTCGAAAGTCTCGCGCATGTACGACGCGCTGATGCGCATCGCGCGCGAAGGCCGTGCGCCGCGCAGGCTGGTGCGCACCCCGGAGATCCCGGGATTCACCAGGCTGCGCTACCTGCCGCGCGACGCGTACTTCTGCGGCGGCGAGCTCGTACCGGTATTCGACGAGAAGGAAAACGTCAACCGGCGCCTCGCGCACCGGGTCTGCGCGGACGGCATCGTGCCGTACCCGCCCGGCATCCCGGTGCTCGTTCCCGGCCAGGTCATCACCGCCGACATCACCGAGTACCTGGCGACGCTGCTGCGCTCGCAGAAGCGCATGGAGCTGCACGGCATCGTCCACGAAGGCTATGCGCCGTGCGTGCGCGTGCTGAAGCCGGAAGAGGAGAAGAGCCTGCGGCAAATCGGCTGAAAAGGGGTCAGGACCCTTTTCGCTACTCCTCTAAGCCCGTTGTTCTTGTATGTCGCCAGCCCCGCTCGTGCGTTTGGCGACGAATATGGCAAGACCATTACGAGCAGCGCCGGGCGGATACGTGTACCACGTCCTCAATCGAGCCAATGCGCGACGAAGGATCTTCGACAAAGATGGGGACTACGTCGCATTCGAGCGAGTTCTCGCAGAAACTCAGGACCGGATTGCGATGCGGATTCTCGCGTGGTGCCTGATGCCGAACCATTGGCATCTCGTTCTTTGGCCGGTCGATGACGGTGACCTTTCGAACTACATGCGGCTGGTCACTCTCATGCACACGCAGCGCTGGCATGTGCATCGCGCAAGCGCAGGCACCGGTCACCTTTATCAGGGGCGCTTCAAGTCGTTCGTCGTACAGAACGACACCCATTTCCTGACCGTTTGCCGCTACGTCGAAGGCAATGCCTTGCGCGCGAAACTCGTCCAACGAGCCGAGCATTGGCGATGGTGCAGCCTATGGCGCGCCCATCGTCCAGAAGCGGACGCGCGGCCGCGCATCGACCACTGGCCTGTGCAACGTCCAGACAATTGGGCTGCCAGCGTGAATCAAGCCACAACGCACGAAGAGATCGAGGCGGTGCGTCATTGCGCCCGGCGCGGCACACCCTATGGGCACGCCGCGTGGGCGCAAGGCATGGCGGGGCAGCTTGGACTGCAATGCACCTTGCGTCCCCGCGGACGACCCGGAAAAGGGTCCTGACCCCTTTTCGTGCTGGCTACCCAAGCGCGTTTCCGCCTGATAGCATTCGACAAACGGCGGTTCTTCGACCGCCGTTTTGCGTTTGGGAGCGAAGATGAGTCACGTGATGAACACCTATGCCAGGCAGCCGGTCGCGTTCGCCAGAGGCCAGGGCGTCTGGCTGTGGGACGAAGCCGGAAAGAAGTACCTCGATGCGCTGGCCGGCATCGCCGTCAACACGCTCGGGCACAACCATCCGCGCCTGGTGCACGCCCTCTCGGAACAGATCACGCGCGTCATGCATACGTCCAATCTGTTCCGGATTCCTCTGCAGGAGGCCGCGGCCGACCGCGTGGCCGAGATCACAGGCCTCGACGAAGTGTTCTTCTGCAATTCGGGACTGGAAGCGAACGAGTGCGCGCTCAAGGTCGCGCGCAAGTACGGTCACGATCGCGGCGTGGCCGAGCCCGCGATCATCGTGATGGAGCACGCCTTCCACGGCCGTTCGCTCGCCACGCTGTCGGCGACCGGAAGCCGCAAGATTCAGGCAGGATTCGAGCCGCTGGTGCAGGGGTTCGTGCGCGTCCCTCTCAACGATCTCGAAGCCGTGCGCCAGGTCGCTGCGCACAACCGCAACGTGGTCGCGGTGTTCATCGAGCCGATCCAGGGCGAGGGCGGGATCAATGTCGCGCGCCTCGACTACTTGCGCGGCCTGAAGGAGATCTGCGACCGGCAGGAGTGGCTGTTCATGTCCGACGAGGTGCAATGCGGGCTCGGGCGCACCGGCAAATGGTTCGTCTACCAGCACGCCGGTTTCCTGCCGGACGTGGTGCCGCTCGCCAAAGGGCTCGGATCCGGCATCCCGGTCGGCGCGTGCGTGACCGGCGGGCGCGCGAAAGGCGTGTTCAAGCCCGGCAATCACGGCTCGACGTTCGGCGGCAACCCGCTCGCCATGACCGCGGTCGTGACCACGATCGACACGATGCGCGACGAGGGCCTGCTCGCGAATGCGGTGAAGGTCGGCGATGCGATCCGCGATGGGCTCGCCGCGGCGCTCGCCGGAACCGTCGGCGTGACCGAGGTGCGCGGCAGGGGATCGATGATCGGCGTCGAGCTCGACCGCCCGTGCGGCGAGCTGGTCGGCCGTGCGCTCGATGCCGGCCTGGTGATGAACGTCACCGCCGAGAACGTGATCCGGCTGCTGCCGGCGCTCGTCATGAGCGAAGCCGAAGGGCGCGAAGTCGTCGAGCGTCTGGCGCCGCTCGTCCGGGAGTTTCTTACCCGGTCCGCGGTGCACGCCCGGGCCGTCGCCGCGCATTGAGGGGCATGAAGGGGCCGCGGCACTACCTCCAGTTCAAGGATCTTTCGCGCGCCGAGTACGAGCACGTGTTCGCGCGCACGGGCTGGATCAAGAGCAGGTTCAAGCGCTACGAGCGCTACTGGCCGCTCGAGGATCGCACGCTCGCGATGATCTTCGAGAAGCCTTCCACGCGCACGCGCATGTCGTTCGAGTCAGGCATGCACCAGCTCGGCGGCACCACGGTCTACCTGTATACGCGCGACTCGCAGCTCGGCCGCGGCGAGCCGGTCGAAGACGCCGCGCAGGTAATCTCGCGCATGTGCGACGTGATCATGGTGCGCACCTTCGAGCAGGACATCGTCGAGCGGTTCGCACGCAATTCGCGCGTGCCGGTCATCAACGGCCTCACCGACGAGTACCACCCCTGCCAGATCCTCGCCGACATCTACACCTACATCGAGCACCGCGGAGCGATCGCCGGCAAGACGGTCGCCTGGATCGGCGATGCGAACAATGTCTGCAACACGTGGCTGCAGGCTGCCGAGATCCTGGACTTCCGGCTCAATGTTTCGACGCCACCCGGCTATGAGATCGATGCGCAGCGCGCGAACGGCAACTACGAGTTCTTCCGCGACCCGATGAGCGCGGCGAAAGGCGCTCATCTCGTCACGACGGACGTGTGGACGTCGATGGGCTTCGAGGCCGAGAACGAGGAGCGCCGGCGCGCCTTCAAGGACTGGCAGGTGGACGCGAAGATGATGAAGGCGGCGCGCAAGGACGCGCTTTTCATGCATTGCCTGCCGGCTCATCGTGGCGAGGAAGTCGCTGCGGGCGTGATCGATGGGCCGCAGAGCGTCGTGTGGGACGAGGCGGAGAACCGCCTGCACACGCAGAAAGCCCTGCTCGAGTTCCTGCTGCTCGGAAAGAAGAAGAAAAGGGGTCAGGACCCTTTTCGTTCGCCGCGGCGAAAAGGGTCCTGACCCCTTTTCTTCTTCTTCGGCCGGCTCGCCCCCAGCAGCGGCACACCACCAGAAGACGCATCGCCAAGCAGTCCCGCCGCACCGTAGACCTCCAGCTTGGCGCGCGTGTCGACGATGTCGAGGTTGCGCATCGTGAGCTGGCCGATGCGGTCTGCGGCCGAGAAATATTTCGCGCCCTTCTCCATCGTCAGGCGCTCGGGCTTGTACGTCAGGTTGGGGCTCGTTGTATCGAGAATCGAGTAGTCGTTGCCCCTGCGAAGCTCGAGGGTCACTTCGCCGGTGACGGCTTTCGCCACCCAGCGCTGCGCGGTCTCCCGCAGCATCATCGTCTGGGGATCGAACCAGCGCCCCTGGTACAGCAGCCGCCCGAGCCGGCGGCCGTTCGCCCGATACTGCTCGATCGTGTCCTCGTTGTGGATGCCGGTGACGAGGCGCTCATAGGCGATGTGCAGCAGCGCCATTCCCGGCGCCTCGTAGATGCCGCGGCTCTTCGCCTCGATGATGCGGTTCTCGATCTGGTCGCACATGCCCAGGCCGTGCCGCCCGCCGATCGCATTCGCCTCGGCGAACAGCGCAACTAGGTCCGCGAAACGCTCGCCGTTCAGCGCGACCGGCAGGCCCTCTTCGAAGCGGACCTTCACCTTTTCCGGCTTCACCGCCACGTCCGCGCGCCAGAAGGCGACGCCCATGATCGGCTTGACGATCGACAGCCCTTGGTCGAGCCGCTCGAGGTCCTTCGCCTCGTGCGTCGCGCCGAGAATATTCGAGTCCGTCGAGTAGGCTTTCTCGGCGCTCATCCTGTACTTGAAGCCCGCCTTGGCCATGTAGGCGGACATTTCCTTGCGTCCGCCGAGCTCGTCGATGAAGCGCTGGTCGAGCCACGGCTTGTAGATCCGCAGCGCCGGGTTCGCCAGCAGGCCGTAGCGGTAGAAGCGTTCGATGTCGTTGCCCTTGAACGTGCTGCCGTCGCTCCAGATGTCCACGCCGTCCTCGCGCATCGCGACGACGAGCATCGTCCCGGTCACGGCGCGCCCGAGCGGCGTCGTGTTGAAGTACGTCGCCCCGCCGGTGGAAATGTGGAAGGCGCTGCACTGAAGCGCCGCGATGCCCTCGGCGACGAGCTGCGGCCGGCATTCGACGAGCCGCGCCGCTTTGGCGCCGTAGGCGAGCGCCTTGCGCGGGATCTCGGCGTAGTCCGACTCGTCCGGCTGGCCGAGGTTCGCGGTGTACGCGTAGGGAATCGCGCCCTTCGCGCGCATCCAGTGCACCGCGGCGCTCGTGTCGAGGCCGCCCGAGAACGCGATGCCGACCTTTTGCCCCTTGGGTAGCGTGCCGAGAATCTTCGCCAAGTTCCTGTGCTCCATGAATTGCAGATCATACGTAGAATGAGGGTCGTGCGCATTTTCGCGTCCCTGCTCGCTGGCTTCGCTCTGAACAGCGTGGCAGCGCCAGTGCCGGCGATCATCGGCACGGAACGCCTGGTGCTCGATTCGCCGCCCGGGTTTTCCGATTCGCTGCACCTTGGGTCGCCTCGCCTGCAGGAGCTCGCCGATACACTCGCCACGGCTTCCGAACGGGTGCTGCTGTTTGCGCTCACCGATGCCGACCTGCGCGCGTTCATGTCCGGCGATCCGCCCATCTTCCGGCGCTACATGGTCATCGCGACGCCGGTGCGGCTCGAGAAGGAGCGCGTGGACAGCGCGCTGTTCGCGACGATCGTCGGCGATTCGATGCGCGAGATGGGCGCTCCGGCGGGCGGCGACGATTACGTCAAGCACCTGGATACGCAACCCGAGGGCCGGCAGAGCCTGCTTGCCGAGCTGCGGCGTGACGCCGACGTGGTCAGCGTGCTCCAGGGCGCGCGGCTGCTCGTTCCTGCGGGCAAGTTCTGGGAAAGCGACAAATGGCGGTACATCGTCTCGACCCATACGATGTTCCTGCTGCGTGGCAAGGTGCTGCAGCTCGTGATCTACAGCAACTACGAAAGCCGGCAGGACCTCGAGTGGATCCGCGCGACGACCCAGCGCTGGGTGGAGGAACTGCTGCGGCTGAACCGGCGCTAGCTCGCGGCTAGCGGCTCAAGCCGTCCAGCCAGTGGTCGTAGACGCGGGCCGCAACCTGCTGCAGCCGTTCGATGCGCGCAGCGAGGTCGCGCTCGATTTCTTCCGGCTGCTGCACCGCCGCGCTCGCCGCGCCGTCCTCGATCTCCTTGCGGCCGTCGCGACACCATGCCTGCACCATTTCTTCGGTCATCTCCACGTGGCATTGCAGGCCGAGATGCTTGCCGAGCGCAAAGCCCTGGTTTGCGCAGTGCGCATTGG
>DASYPC010000338.1:0-2421 GCA_036007105.1 Burkholderiales bacterium
CTGCTCGAACAGCAACAGGCAAACCGTGAGCTCATTCGCAGTCTCGCGCACGAGATCAAGAATCCGCTCGGCGGCATCCGCGGCGCCGCGCAGCTCCTCGAGCGCGAGCTGGATCGCCCGCCGCTGATCGAATACACGCAGGTGATCATCGGCGAGGCGGACCGGCTGCAGACGCTGGTCAACCGGCTGTTGATGCCGCATCGCCTGCCGACCTACCGGCGCACCAATATCCATGAGCTTCTGGCGCGAGTCGCCAGCGTCGTGCAGGCGGAGTTTCCCGACATCGTTGTCCATTCCGACTTCGACATCAGCCTGCCGGAATTCGACGCCGATCCGGAGCAGCTCACGCAAGCACTGCTCAACGTCGTCAGGAATGCCGCGCAGGCGCTGCAAAGCGTTGTGGAAGCGCGCGAAATCCGCCTGAAGACCCGCGTCGCGCGCAGCGTCACGCTGGTGAAGCGCCGCGTCCGGCTCGCGCTCGCGGTCTCGGTCGAGGATAACGGGCCCGGCGTACCCGAAGAGCTCCGTGACCGGATTTTTTATCCGCTGGTCTCCGGCCGCGAAGGCGGCAGCGGGCTGGGGCTTACGATCGCGCAGACGTTCGTGGCGCAGCACAACGGTACGATCGAATGCGAAAGCGTTCCCGGATGTACCGTGTTCACGATCCTCCTGCCGCTGGAATTCAACCGCCCCGGCGCGTAAAGTGAGAGAGGCAGCTTAAGCATGCGCGCGTATGACGACCATCAACCCTCCCGAGGTGAGCTCGTGAAGCCCGTCTGGATCGTCGACGACGACCGGTCGATCCGGTGGGTGCTCGAAAAAGCGCTGGCGCGCGAAGGGATCGCGTACAAGACGTGTGCATCGGCGTACGAGGTGCTGCAGGCACTGCAGCAGAGCCAGCCGCAGGTCCTGGTCTCCGACATCCGCATGCCCGGTGAATCCGGCCTGACGCTGCTCAACAACATACGGGAGCGCTTCCCACAGGTCCCGGTCATCATCATGACTGCGTACTCGGACCTCGACAGCGCTGTCGCGGCATTTCAGGGCGGGGCATTCGAGTATCTGCCCAAGCCTTTCGACGTCGATCACGCGATCGCGTTGATCCGCCGCGCCAGCGCCGAGACCCCGATGGCGGCCGTGGCTGCGTCGTCCATGGGTGAAACGCCCGAGATGCTCGGCCAGGCTCCGGCAATGCAGGAAGTCTTTCGCGCCATCGGCCGGCTATCGCAGTCGAACGTGACGGTATTGATCACCGGCGAGTCCGGTACCGGAAAGGAACTGGTCGCGCGCGCTCTGCACCGGCACAGCCCTCGTGTGGGAGGGCCGTTCGTCGCCATCAACACCGCCGCGATCCCGAAGGACTTGCTCGAGTCCGAGCTGTTCGGACACGAGCGTGGCGCGTTCACCGGCGCACAGAGCGCGCGCCGCGGCCGCTTCGAGCAGGCCGAGGGCGGCACGCTGTTCTTGGACGAGATTGGCGACATGCCGCCGGACCTTCAGGTACGGCTGCTGCGGGTGCTGTCGGATGGCGAGTACTACCGCGTTGGCGGCCACGCGCCGCTCAAATCGAACGTGCGCATCATCGCCGCGACGCACCAGAATCTCGACGAGCGGGTGCGGCAGGGACTGTTTCGCGAGGACTTGTTGCATCGTCTGAATGTCGTCCGCCTGCGGTTGCCGCCTCTGCGCGAACGCGGCGACGACATCGCTCCGCTGGCCCGCCATTTCCTGCAGAAAAGCGCGCGCGATCTCGCTGTCGAGCCGAAGGTCCTGTCCGAAGCAGCGCTGCGCGTGCTGTCGACGTTTGCGTTTCCCGGCAACGTCCGCCAGCTCGAGAACATCTGCCACTGGCTGACGGTGATGGCGCCGGGTCTGCGCATCGACGTGGCCGATTTGCCGCCCGAGCTCCGCGCGGACGCCGGCGCGGGCGCCGAGAACGACGGGGACTGGCAGCAGGCGCTCGATCGCGAACTCGCGCAGGCGCTTGCGCGCGGCGAGCGCGCCGTCGGCGAGCGCCTCGAAAAGGAGTTCGAGAAGACGCTGATCCTGCGCGCGCTGCAGCACACCGGCGGCCACCGGATGGAAGCCGCGCAGTGGCTGGGCTGGGGCCGCAACACGCTGACGCGCAAGATTCAGGAGCTCAAGCTCGATCCCGACAAGCGGTAGGGCCGAATTCATTCGGCCTCGACTTGCCGGCGCGATGTGCGAATGAATTCGCACCTACGCGAGTTCGACCACGACCGGCGCGTGATCCGAGGGTTTGTGGCCCTTGCGTGCCTGCCGATCGATGCGGCAGGACGTACACGATGCGGCGAGGGCGGGAGACAGCAAGATGTGGTCGATGCGCAGTCCGTGGTTTTTCGGGAACGCAAGCTGCCGGTACTCCCACCAGCTGAACGTTTTCTCCGGCTGGTCGAACAG
>DASYPC010000339.1:0-2135 GCA_036007105.1 Burkholderiales bacterium
CTTACGCGGGAATGACGACCAACAAAAGTGTCACGCCTGGACTAGGCCTTGCCGTCTTCGTCAGTACGCGCCTTCGCGTCGCGCTCGCGCAGCGCTGCAAGCTTTTCAGCGATCTTCGCTTCGAGCCCGCGCTCCGTCGGCACGTAGAAAGAAACCTCAGGCATGCCTTCCGGCAGATAACGCTCGCCGGCGGCATAAGCGTCGTCTTCGTCGTGAGCGTAGCGATACCCTTTGCCGTACCCGAGATCCTTCATCAGCCGCGTCGGCGCATTGCGTATATGCAGCGGCACCGGCCGCGATCCGTCCTCGGCAATGAAGGCGCGCGCCTTGCCGTAGGCGACGTACACCGCGTTGCTCTTGGCCGCGCAGGCCAGATAGATCACGGCTTCGGCGAGCGCCAGCTCGCCCTCCGGCGTGCCGAGGCGCTCGTAGGTTTCGACCGCGTCGAGCGCGAGACGCAGCGCGCGCGGATCGGCGAGCCCGATGTCCTCGCTCGCCATGCGGATCATGCGCCGGCCGACGTAGAGTGGATCGGCACCGCCGTCGAGCATGCGGCACAACCAATAGAGCGCCGCGTCGGGGTCGCTGCCGCGAACCGCCTTGTGCAGCGCCGAGATCTGGTCGTAGAACGCCTCGCCCCCCTTGTCGAAGCGGCGGAGGCTCCGCACGATGGTCGTCTCGACGAACGCGAGGTCAACGTCGCGGCGACCTGCCGCGGCAACGCCCAGCTGCTCGACGAGATTGATGAGCCGCCGGCCGTCGCCGTCGGCATAGGCGATGATCGCGTCGCGGGCCGCCACCGCCATAGTGGCGCCAGGCATCGCCGCCGCAAGCGCCCGGTCGAGCAGCTCTCGCAGCTCGCCGGGCTGGAGCGCTTCCAGGACGTAAACCGCGGCGCGCGACAAGAGCGCGCCGATCACCTCGAACGACGGATTCTCGGTCGTGGCACCGATGAACGTGATGAGCCCACGCTCGACGAATGGAAGAAACGCATCCTGCTGCGCCTTGTTGAAGCGATGCACTTCGTCGACGAACAGGATCGTGTGCCGGCCGGACTGCGCCAGCGTCGCTTCCGCGCGCGCGACCGCGTCGCGAATGTCCTTGACCCCGGCAAGTACCGCGGAAATGGCGATGAAGTCCGCGTTGAAGGCATCGGCCATCAGCCGTGCGAGCGAAGTCTTCCCCGACCCCGGCGGCCCCCACAGGATCATCGAGTGCGGCTTGCCCGATGCGAACGCGACGGCCAGTGGCTTGCCCGGTCCCAACAGGTGGCGCTGGCCGACGACCTCCTCGACCGTTTTCGGCCGCAGCCGTTCGGCAAGCGGCGTCGCGGGGTTGGCGACCGGAAACAGATCAGTCGCCGACGACATCGGCGCCCCTGGGCGGGGTGAACTTGAACAGGTCGGGAGCCAGCTTCGGATTGCGCTCGAGCTGCGCGAGCCGTATCAACGTGCGCTGCCCGAAGTTGTCGAAGATCTCCAGCGCGGCCAGGCCGGAGGCATCGAAGCCGAGGCGGATGTCGCTGAAGCTCGATTCCTTGTCTTTCGGCGTGGCACCCAGCCAGTCGAGGCCGTCCGCCGACGGCAGATCACGCCAATCGAACGCCCGCTCCACGTCGTCCTTGCCGGCGAGCAATGCCGCCGGCGTCGTGCCCAGCGCCTTGTCGTTGCGGCGCTTGACCACCTGGTTCAAATCCGCGTCGTAAATCCACACCCGCTCACCGTCGCCGACGAGCAGCTGCTGGTACGGCTTGTCGACGTTCCAGCGGAACTTGCCGGGCCGAGCAATCGCGAACTCGCCGCTCGCCTGTTGCACCATGCGCCCGTTCTTGTCGGTAACCGTCTGCGTGAAGCTCGCGCGCGCCGTCTGCGTATCGCGCACGAACGCGCGTAAACGTTCCAAGTTCGCTGCCTGCGCTAGCGTTGGCAGTAAGCACAGCGCGCCGAGTGCCAAGCTTATCGAGAGCGCCGGAAGCCGTCTCACGAGCGTCGCGAGCAGCCCCAAGCGCCTCATTTGCCAAATGAGGGCCCGCAGCGAGCCCAAAGACATTACAGAAGAAGTACGGCGAGGGGCGAGCCTCATTTGCCAACTAAGCACGACAAAGCGATTGGGGCGCACAGCAGCTCTTGAGATGG
>DASYPC010000340.1:0-10885 GCA_036007105.1 Burkholderiales bacterium
CTGCGTGGCAAGGTGCTGCAGCTCGTGATCTACAGCAACTACGAAAACCGACAGGACCTCGAGTGGATCCGCTCGACGACCCAACGCTGGGTGGAGGATCTCGTGCGGCTAAACCGGCGCTAGCTCGCGACTAGCGGCTCAATCCGTCCAGCCAGCGGTCGTAGACGCGGCCCGCAACCTGCTGCAGCCGGTCGATGCGCGCAGCGAGGTCGCGTTCAATTTCTTCCGGCCGCTGCACCGCCGCGCTCGCAGCACCGTCCTCGATCTCCTTGCGGCCGTCGCGACACCATGCCTGCACCATTTCTTCGGTCATCTCCACGTGGCATTGCAGGCCGAGATGCTTGCCGAGCGCAAAGCCCTGGTTTGCGCAGTGCGCATTGGACAGCACGCGCGTCGCGCCGAGCGGGATCGTGAACGTTTCGCCGTGCCAGTGGAACGACTCGAATCCCGCGGCATCGCCGAACCACTGCCGCGCGACACCGTTGTCCTCGACCCGCACCTCGCCCCAGCCGATTTCCGGGATGCGGTTGCGCGTCACCGTGCCGCCGAGCGCCTTGCTGATCAGTTGTCCGCCCAGGCAGTGCCCGAGCGTCGGCACATCGTCGCGCGCAGCGCTGCGGATCAGCTCGAGCAGCGGCGCGATCCACGGCAGGTCGTCGTTCACGCTCATCGGACCGCCCATGAAGGCGAGCCCGGAGAATCGCCGCACGTCCTTCGGCACGGCATCGCCCGAGTCCATCGCCAGCAGCGTCCAGGGGACCGCCCTGCGCTCGAGGAAGGTGGCAAAATAGCCTGGGCCTTCCGTACGCGTGGTTCGAACGATGGCGACCGGTTTCATCGACCGATATTCTAGTGCGCTCACGCTGCTCGTCGCGGTGACGCCCGCGTGGGCGCTCGACGTGCAGCTGATCGGCACGTTCGGCGACCAGGCGGCGGTGCTCTCGATCGACGGCGGCGAGCCGAAGACGGTGCGCGCCGGCCAGAAGTTCGGTCCGGTAAGCGTCGTCTCCGTCGGCAAGGACCACGCCACGGTGGACATCGAAGGCAAGCGGCGCACGCTGCAGCGCGGCCAGCACTACTCCTCGAAGAGCTCGCCCGACGACCGCCAGAGCGCGGTGCTCGCGGCAGACGGGCGCGGCCACTTTCACGCCGAGGGCGCGATCAACGGCGGCTCGATGCGCTTCATTCTCGACACCGGCGCGACCTCGATCGCGTTGCCGGCCGCGGAAGCGGTGCGGCTCGGCATCGACTATCGCAAGGGCCGTCCCAGCACCATTCACACGGCCAACGGCCCGGCTCCCGCCTGGCGCGTCAAGCTCGACAGCGTGCGCGTAGGCGGAATCGAGCTGCAGAACGTGGATGGCCTGGTGCTCGAGCAGGGATTGGACGTGGCGCTGCTCGGCATGAGCTTCCTCAACCGCGTCGAGATGTTCCGCAGCGGCGATTCGATGACGCTCAAGCGCCGTTTCTGAGCGCCGGGCGGGCGTCGGGCGCCAGGTCGCGCTCCAGGCCCTGACTGTAGCGCGACATCGCGTAGCAGAACACGAAATAGACCAGCGAAGCGAACAGGTAGGCTTCGATGCCGAACCCGGTCCATGCCGGCTCCTGCAGCGCGACCTTCACCGCGGTCAGCAGGTCGAAGAGCCCGATGATCACCACCAGCGACGTGTCCTTGAGAAAGCCGATGAAGGTATTGACGAGCGGCGGGATCGCGACGCGCAGCGCCTGGGGGAGGATGACCAGTCCGGTCTTCTGCCAGTAGCCGAGGCCGAGCGCGTCGGCCTGCTCGTACTGCTCGCGCGGCACCGACTGCAGCCCGCCGCGCACCACTTCGGCGAGATAGGCCGCCGCGAAAAGAATCATCGCGATCTGCGCCCGCAACAGCTTGTCGATCGTCACCCCTTCGGGAAGAAACAGCGGCAGCATCACCGATGCCATGAAGAGCAGCGAAATCAGCGGTACGCCGCGCACCAGCTCGATGTAGCCGATGCAGAACGCGCGCACCAGCGGCAGCTGCGAGCGCCGCCCGAGCGCGAGCAGGATCGAGAGCGGGAACGCAAAGGCAAGACCGAACGTGGCGAGCAGGAGCGTCAGCGCGAGCCCGCCCCAGCGCTCGTTCTCCACGTAGGCGAGCCCGAATACCCCGCCCCACATCAGCACGCCGATCACGGCGAGGCCGCCGGCCCACACCAGCGCGAGCCATGAGTGCCACGCGCGGCGCCACGCCGAGATCGCGTAGAGGGCAAGGAGCATCGCGATCGTGGTTGCGGGGCGCCAGTGCTGCTCGTAGGGGTAGGTGCCGAAGAAGATGAAGCGATGCTTCTCGGCGATGAACGCCCAGCAGGCGCCTTCGCCCTTCGCCTGCCGGCAGGCCTGCGAATCCCCGCGCCACACCGCATCGAGGAACGCCCAGTCGACGAAGGGCGGCACCAGCTTGTACGCGAGCCAGGCGAGCGCGAGCGTGGCGATCGTGCTCGGCACGCTCGAGAACAGGTTGGCGCGCAGCCACGCGATCGCGGCGCTCACCTGCGCGTTCCCTTGAGCGCCACGCGGCGGTTGTACGCGTTCATGAACGCCGAGATCGAAAGGCTGATCGTCAGGTACACCGCCATGATGATCGCGATGCCCTCGATCGCCTGCCCGGTCTGGTTCATCGTCGTGTTGGCGATCGAGACGAGGTCCGGGTACCCGATCGCCACCGCGAGCGAGCTGTTCTTGGTCAGGTTGAGGTACTGGCTGGTCATCGGCGGGACGACGAGGCGCAGCGCCTGCGGCAGGATCACGTAGCGCAGCGCCGCACGCCGCGTCAGCCCGACCGCATACGCGGCCTCGACCTGCCCGCGGCTTACCGCAAGAACGCCGGCACGCACGATCTCGGCGATGAACGCCGCGGTGTAGATGACGAGGCCCGCGACGAGCGCCGCGAACTCCGGCGTCAGCGCGCTGCCGCCGACGAAATTGAAGCCTTCCAGGCGCGGCATCTCGAGCGCGAAGGGCAGCCACGAGGCGATCGCCGGAAGCACGATCCCCCGGTTGCTTAGGAACACGCCCGGCAGCGGCTGCAGCGCTTCACGCGGGCCGGGCAGGTTTTCGGCGATGACGGCGTACCAGAAGAAGAGCTGCACCAGGAGCGGCACGTTGCGGACCACTTCCACATAGCCGGCCGCGAGCTTGCCGAGCAGCCAGTTGGGCGACAGACGCGCGAGACCGATCAGCGCCCCGAGGAGCGTCGCGGCCACGACGCCGATGGCGGCGACGCGGAACGTGTTGAGAAGGCCGACCGCGAGCGCCCGCAGGTAGCTGTCTGCGGCGCTGTAGGCGATGAAGGTCGTCTCGCCGATCTCGAATCCCGCCTCGCGGGAGAGGAACGCAAAGCCGCTCGCGATCCTGCGCGACTCGAGGTTGGTCGCGGTATTCGAGATGAAATACCAGGCGACCAGTGCGACCGCCGCCGCGAGCCCCGCCTGGTAGAGCGCGGCGCGGAGGCGACGCGGGTTCAACGAATCGGCGGTGCGTACATCAGTCCGCCCTTGGTCCAGAGCGCGTTGATGCCGCGCTCGAAGCCGAGGGGCGTGAGGTTCGCGTCGAACGACTCGCCGTAGTTGCCGACCTGCTTGACGATGTTGAACGCCCAGCGGTTGTCCAGCGCGAGCATCTTGCCGATGTCGCCGCTCGCGCCTACGAAGCGCTGCACTGCCGGGTCCTTGCTCGCGAGCGCCTGGTCGATCGTCTTCGAGGTGAGACCCATCTCCTCGGCCTCGATCATCGCGTAGAGCGACCATTTCACGACGTCGAACCAGCGGTCGTCGCCGTGCCGCACCGCCGGTCCGAGCGGCTCCTTGGAGATCACCTCGGGCAGGATGACGTGCTCGTCGGGCTTGGGCGCGCGCGAGCCGCGCACGCTGACGAGCCCGGAGACGTCGGTGGTGAACACATCGCAACGGCCGGAGAAGTACGCGTTCGTCACCTCCTCCAGCTTCTCGATGACGACCGGCTTGAACGTCATCCGGTTGGCGCGGAAATAGTCGGCGAGGTTGAGCTCGGTCGTGGTCCCCGGCTGCACGCAGATCGTCGCGCCGTTCAATTGCTTGGCGCTCTTGACGTTGAGCTTCTTCGGCACCATGAACCCCTGCCCGTCGTAGAAGTTCACGCCGACGAAGTTGAGGCCGAGACTGGTGTCGCGCGTAATCGTCCAGGTCGTATTTCTCGCGAGCAGGTCGACTTCACCCGACTGCAGCGCGGTGAAGCGCTGCTGCGCGGTGAGCGGCGTGTAGCGCACCTTGGATGCGTCGCCGAATACCGAAGCCGCAACCGCGCGGCACAGGTCCACGTCGATTCCCTTCCATACGCCCTTCGAATCGGGCTGCGAAAAACCGGCGAGGCCGGTGTTCACGCCGCATTGCACGAATCCCTTCGCCTTGACGGCGTCGAGCGTCGACTGCGCCTGCACCGCACCGGCAAACGCCAGCCCGGCGACCACTGCTGCGATCGTTTTCATCAACACCTCCTCCGTTGTCCGGATTCTATCGCCCGGGAATGAGCGGTACGAACCGCACCGGCAGCACATTTTTCTGCTCGACCGTGCCGTCCGCCTTGCGCACGATGAGAAGCAGCTGCTGCACTTCCCAGCGCTCGCCCACCGGGATCACCATCCGGCCGCCCGGCTTCAACTGGTCGACGAGCGCCTGCGGCACGCGCGGCGCCGCGGCCGTCACCACGATCCCGTCGAACGGCGCCTTCTCCGGCCATCCCTTGTAGCCGTCGCCGATGCGGACCTCGATGTTTTTGTAGCCGAGCGCGGCGAGGCGCGACTCCGCGGTCCGTCCGAGCGCCTCGACGATCTCGATCGTGTAGACCTGCCTGACGAGCCCGGCGAGCACCGCGGCCTGGTAGCCCGACCCGGTGCCGACTTCGAGGACCACGTGATTCGGCTCTGGGGCAAGCAGGTCGGTCGACAGCGCCACGATGTAGGGCTGCGAGATCGTCTGGCTGTGGCCGATCGGCAGCGGATGATTGCGGTAGGCGAGATTCGCCTGGTCGGCCGGCACGAGACGGTGGCGCTCGACCTTGCCGAGCGCGGCGCGCACACGCGGCGCCATCGCCGCCAGCCCGGTCTCGGTGCGCGTCTCGGCGTACATCGCATCGATCTCGGCAACCATGCGGGCGCGCTGCGCTGCGAAGTCCTGCGCATCGGCGCCGCTCATGCCGAGCCACGCGAGCACGAAGCTAGCGATCCCTTTTGTCGCGTTCGATGAGAGCGTAAGCAGAGTGATTGTGGATCGACTCGAAATTCTCGGACTCGATCACGTAGGCGTCGATCCGCTCGTCGAGATTGAGCACGGCGGCCACGTCGCGCACCATGTCCTCGACGAATTTCGGGTTGTCGTAGGCGCGTTCGGTCACGTATTTCTCGTCCGGGCGCTTGAGCAGGCCGTACAGCTCGCTTGAGCCTTGCTTCTCGACCAGGTCGACGATCTCCTCGATCCAGACGAAATCGTTGGTGCGCGCCGCCACGGTGACGTGCGAGCGCTGGTTGTGCGCGCCGTACGCTGAAATCTTCTTCGAGCACGGGCACAGGCTCGTCACCGGCACCACTACCTTCATCGTGAACGCCTGCCTGCGCTTTTTCAGCTCGCCGTGAAAGGTGACCTCGTAGTCCATCAGGCTCTTGACGCCGGATACCGGCGCGGACTTCTCGATGAAATACGGAAACGTCATCTCGATATGGCCTTCCTCGGCCTCGAGCTTGTGCACCATCTCCTTCAGCATCGCCTGGAACGACTGCATCGTGATCTCACGCTCGTGCGCTTCGAGGATCTCGACGAAGCGCGACATGTGCGTGCCCTTGAAGTGGTGCGGCAGGGCGACGTACATGTTGAAGAGCGCGACGGTGTGCTGTGCGCCGCCCGAGCGCTCCATGATCCTCACCGGATGGCGGATCGACTTGACGCCGACCTTGTCGATCGCGAGCTTGCGCGAGTCGGGCAAGTTCTGGACGTCGGGAATGTTCTGCAGGTCGCGCGCTTTCATGGCGTCGATTTTACTCCGCGCACGAGCACCGGCGGGAGCGCGGCGGCGACCGACTTGAGGATGCCTTCGCCGTCGAGGCCGACCGCTGCGAGCAGCTTCGCCGGATCGCCGTGCTCGATGAAGCGGTCGGGCAACCCGAGCAGCAGCACCCGCTTCTCGATCCCCTGCGCGTTAAGGGCTTCGCAAACCGCGCTGCCCGCGCCGCCCATCACCTGATGCTCCTCGACGGTCACCAATAGCTCGTGCGAAAGCGCGAGGCGCTTGACGAGCTCGACATCGAGCGGCTTCACGAAGCGCATGTTGGCGACCGTAGCGTCGAGGCTCGCCGCCGCCTCGAGCGCGGGCTTCAGCATCGAGCCGAAAGCGAGGATTGCGATCCTCTTTCCCTCGCGCCGCAGCTCGCCCATGCCGATCGGCAGGGCGCGCATCTCCGGCTCGATCGCCACCCCGGGCCCGCTGCCGCGCGGATAGCGCACTGCGGAAGGCGAATCGAGCCTGAAGCCAGTGTAGAGCATGAGACGGCATTCGTTTTCATCGGACGGAGCCATCACGGTCAGGTTCGGCAGCGTGCGCAGGTAGGCGTAGTCGAACGCTCCGTTATGCGTCTGGCCGTCGCCGCCGACGATTCCGCCGCGGTCGAGCGCGAACAGCACCGGCAGGTTCTGGATCGCCACATCGTGGATCAGCTGGTCGTAGCCGCGCTGCAGGAACGTCGAATAGATCGCGACCACCGGCTTCATGCCGTCGCAGGCGAGCCCGGCGGCGAACGTGACCGCGTGCTGCTCGGCGATCGCAACGTCGAAGTAGCGCTCCGGAAACTCCTCTGAAAAGCGCACCATTCCCGATCCCTCGCGCATCGCGGGCGTGATCGCAATCAGGCGCGCGTCGAGCTTCGCCATGTCGCACAGCCAGTCGCCGAAGATCTGCGAATAGGTCGGCTTGCCGCCGGAGCTCTTCTTGATTCCTTCGCCGGGATCGAATTTTCCCGGGCCGTGGTACGTCACGGGGTCGTCCTCGGCGAGCTTGTATCCCTGCCCTTTCGTCGTCACGACGTGCAGGAACTGCGGCCCCGGGAGCTTGCGGATGTTCGCAAGCGTAGGAATCAGCGCATCGAGATCGTGGCCGTCGATCGGGCCGATATAGTTGAAGCCGAACTCCTCGAACAGCGTCCCCGGCGTGACCATGCCCTTGACGTGCTCTTCCGCGCGGCGCGCCAGCTCGAGCATCCCTGGCACGCGACGCAGCACGCGTTCCCCGGCACGCTTCGCGGTCTCGTAGACCCGCCCCGAGAGCAGCCGCGCGAGGTAGTTCGTCAGCGCACCGACCGGCGGCGAGATCGACATCTCGTTGTCGTTCAGGATGACGAGCAGGTTCACGTCCATCGCGCCGGCGTTGTTCAGCGCTTCGAACGCCATGCCGGCCGACATCGCGCCGTCGCCGATCACCGCAATGCAGCGGCGCTTTTCGCCCTTCGCCTTGGCCGCGACCGCCATGCCGAGCGCGGCCGAAATCGCCGTCGAGGAATGCGCGGTACCGAACGTGTCGTAGATCGATTCCGAGCGGCGCGGGAACCCGGAGACGCCGCCGAGCTGGCGCAGCGTCGGCATCTTCTCGCGCCGGCCGGTGAGAATCTTGTGCGGGTAGGTCTGGTGCCCGACGTCCCACACGATTCGATCCTCGGGCGTTTCAAACACATAGTGCAGCGCGATCGTCAGCTCCACGGTACCCAGGTTGGACGAGAGGTGGCCGCCGGTCCGCGAGACCGAGTCGAGAACGAAGGCGCGCAGCTCGTCGGCGAGCGGGAGAAGCTGCTTGCGCTCGAGCTTGCGCAGCTCGGACGGGTCGTTGATCGTTTGCAGCAGCTCGTACATGTGCGAATTGTAGCTGCGGGTTGCCGCGATCGTTTCAGAACTTCCTGCCCACGATGAAATCGGCCAGCTCAGCGAGGCGCAATGCGGGCTCGCCGAAGGCGCCGAGCGCGGCCTGCGCTTCGCTGCGCAGCTCCTCGGCGAATTCGCGCGCCCGCGCGACGCCCATCACGGAAACGAACGTCGCCTTGCCGCTCCTGGAATCCTTGCCGGCGGTCTTACCGAGCGTCGCCGTGCTCGCGTCGGCGTCGAGCACGTCGTCGACGACCTGGAAGGCGAGGCCGATGCAGCTCACGAAGCGGTCGAGCCGCGCGCGCAAGTCCGATGCGAGCGGCGCGCCGCAAGCCGCGCCAAGCATCACCGCCGCGCGGATCAGCGCCCCGGTCTTGTGAATGTGCATCGACTCGATCTCTGGAACGGTGAGCTGCTTGCCGGTCGCCTCGAGGTCGGCCTGCTGGCCGCCCGCCATGCCGCGCGATCCGGACGCGACTGCAAGCGTGCGCACCATTTCGAGCTGCACGGCTGGATCGTCGGCGAGCCGGTGCTCGGCAAGCAGCTGGAAGGCAAGCGACTGCAGCGCATCGCCGACCAGTAGCGCGGTCGCTTCGTCATATTCGACATGCACAGTCGGCTTGCCGCGCCGCAGGACGTCGTCGTCCATGCAAGGCAGGTCGTCGTGGACCAGCGAATAGGCATGGATCATC
Source organism: Burkholderiales bacterium (assembly GCA_036007105.1). Classification (GTDB taxonomy): domain Bacteria; phylum Pseudomonadota; class Gammaproteobacteria; order Burkholderiales; family SG8-39; genus 2-02-FULL-66-14. Next base: position 8,603 of record DASYPC010000340.1, read on the forward strand.
TCGATTGCACAGGCGGCAACCTCGAGCCGTTCGGGAGCGGCGCCGACCAGCTCGCCCGCGCCGAAGCAAAGGAGCGGCCGGACACGCTTGCCGCCTTCGAGGGTAGCATAGCGCATCGCATCGTGGAGCCGGCCGGGGGAGATGCCGGGCGCGGGCAGGAGCCGGGCGAGCGCGCGTTCGATGCGCGCCTGGACGGAGCCCATCCAGGCGGCAAACGGAATCGCGGCGGTCAGCGCAGCACCACCCGCCTCATTCATCTTCATCGGCTGCTGCTGCCGCCGCGAGCGGCTTGAGGACGTCGCCTTCGAGCACCCGCACCTGCTGCTGGGCGGACTCCAGGCGGGACTGGCAGAACTTCGCGAGCTCGAGGCCGCGCTTGTGGGAAGCGAGCGCCTGCTCGAGCGAAAGGTCGCCGCCTTCCATCCGTTCTACGATTCGCTCCAGCTCGGCGAGCGCCTTTTCGAACGTCAGCTCGCCCGGGGACTTGGCCTCGCCCGGCAGCTCGTCGCGGGGCGACTTGGACATACCCGGACCTTACCGGAGCGCTGCCTCCCGGTCAAAGGTCCGCTAGGATAGAATGCGCGCCTTTTCAGTACGTTGAATCTCAGTACCTGCAATCCATGTCCGACTTGGCGACTCCACAGCGTCTCGCACCGGCCCGCTGCCAGCTTCCGGTGTCCTGGTATTTCGATCCGGCGATCTTCGAGCTCGAGCAGAAGCGGATCTTCGCAGCCGGTCCGAGATACGTCGGGCACGAGCGCATGGTGCCGAACGTCGGCGACTACCGCGTGCTCGAGGGGATGGACGGCGCGAAGGTGCTGGTGCGCAACGCATCCGGCGTCGAGCTGCTGTCCAACGTCTGCCGGCACCGGCAGGCGATCCTGCTCGAGGGCCACGGCAACGCGCAGTACATCGTCTGCCCGCTGCACCGCTGGACCTACGACCTGCAAGGCAATCTGCTCGGTGCGCCGCAGTTTCCCGAGAATCCATGCGTCAAGCTGCAGTCCACGCCGCTGCGCGAGTGGAACGGGCTGCTTTTCGAGGGGACCCGCGACCCGCGCGCCGACCTCGCCGGACTTCCAGTTGCCGCTGACTTCGACTTCTCCACGTATGTGCTCGATCGAGTGCTGGTCGATCACGTGCCGTGCAACTGGAAGACGTTCCTCGAGGTGTATCTCGAGCTCTACCACGTCGACCCGTTCCATCCGGGGCTCGGCAACTTCGCTGATTGCGACAACTTCAAGTACGCGTTCGGTCCCGAGTACTCGGTGCAGATCGTCGCGCCGAAGAACGCGCTCGAGCAGCCGGGCACGCCCGCCTACCAGCGCTGGCACGCGGCCTGCCTGAAAGCGCTCGAGGGACGCGCACCAAAATATGGCGCGCTCTGGATGAGCTACTTTCCGAACCTGATGCTCGAGTGGTATCCGAACGTGCTCGTCGTCTCGCAGGTCATCCCGGAAAGTGCGGACAAGACCGTGAACGTGGTCGAGTTCTACTACCCCGAGGAGATCGCGCTGTTCGAGCGCAACTTCGTCGAGGCGCAGCAGGCCGCGTACGTGGAAACCGCTGCCGAGGACACGCTGCTGTGCATGCGCATGGATCGCGGCCGGCGCGCGCTGCATCGCCAGGGACTGGATGACGCGGGTCCGTACCAGTCGCCGCTCGAAGATGCGGAGATGCACTTCCACGAGTGGGTGCGAAAAAAGCTCAACCCTTGAATCCGCTCGTCTCGACCGAAGAGCTTGCGCATCATCCCGAGTGGCGCGTCTTCGATTGCCGCCACGACCTCGGCAAGCCCGACTGGGGAGCGCAGGAATACGCGAAAGCGCACATCCCGGGGGCGCTTTTCGCGCACCTCGATCGCGATCTCTCGGCGCCGAAGTCGGGCAAGAACGGACGGCATCCACTTCCCGATGCAACGACCTTCGCCTCCTGGCTGGGTAAGCAGGGGTTGAAACCGACAGATCACGTCGTCTGCTACGACCAGGCGAGCGGCGCATTCGCCGCGCGACTGTGGTGGATGCTGCGCTGGATCGGGCACGATGCGGTTGCCGTGCTCGACGGCGGTCTGGCGAAATGGGTGAAGGAAAATCGTGCGGTGACGACTGAGGTTCCTCATTTCCCTGCAACGAGTTATCCGGCGAAGCCGCGCGCCGCAATGGCGGTCGATGTGAACTACGTCGAATCGCATCTTGGCAAAGCCCTTCTCCTCGACGCGCGGGCGCCGCAACGCTATCGCGGCGAAGTCGAGCCGATCGATCCGGTTGCCGGTCATATCCCCGG
>DASYPC010000341.1:0-2450 GCA_036007105.1 Burkholderiales bacterium
TCGCACCTGTACGAGCACGCAGACCCGCGCCAGGGATATCACCCCGAATGGGGTTCGAGCATTTTCAATTACGGCCGCAACGAGGTGCGCGGCTTTCTCGCTTCGAGCGGACTGTTCTGGCTCGACCGGTATCATATCGACGGCCTGCGCGTGGACGCGGTCGCTTCGATGCTCTATCTCGATTACGCACGCAAGGAAGGCGAATGGATTCCGAACCGCTACGGCGGCAAGGAAAATCTCGACGCGATGCAGTTCCTGCGCGAATTCAATACCGCGGCGTACCGCGATCATCCCGACATCCTGACCATCGCCGAGGAATCGACCGCCTGGCCGATGGTTTCGCGCCCGACGTACCTCGGCGGCCTGGGATTCGGCATGAAATGGAACATGGGCTGGATGCACGACACGCTCGCGTACCTGAAGGAAGATCCGATCCATCGCAAGTACCACCACGGGCGGCTGACGTTTTCGCTGCTCTACGCATTCAACGAGAACTTCGTGCTGCCGCTGTCGCACGACGAGGTCGTCCACGGCAAGGGCTCGCTGATGGGGAGGATGCCCGGCGACGCGTGGCAGCAGTCGGCCAATCTGCGCGCGCTCTATGGGTACATGTGGGCGCACCCCGGCAAGAAGCTGCTGTTCATGGGCGGCGAGTTCGGCCAGCGCCGCGAGTGGGCGCACGAGGGCGAGCTCGAATGGTGGGTGTCGACGAAGCCCGAGCACGGCGGCGTGCTGCGCTGGGTGAGCGAGCTGAACCGTGTCTATCGTGCGGAGCCCGCGCTGCACGAGATCGATTTCTCGCACGAAGGCTTCGAGTGGGTCGAGGCCGACGACGCCGAGCACAGCGCGTTCGCGTTCCTGCGCAAGCCGCGGTCGCGACGCGCGGCGCTGCTGCTCGTCGCCTGCAATTTCACGCCGCTGCCGCGCCAGAACTACGTGCTCGGCGTGCCGCGCGGAGGACGCTGGCGCGAGATCCTCAACAGCGATGCGAAAGACTACGGCGGCTCGGGCTGGGGCAGCCTCGGCGGAGTGGATGCTGCGCCGGTCGGAGCGCACGGCAAGCCGCATTCGATCACCGTCAGCCTGCCGCCGCTCTCGGCCGTGTACTTCAGGAGCGAAGCCGATGGCTGAGGTGCCTGGGGAGGGTCGCGCTCGCGCCGTCATCGATGCAGTGCGCCCGTCGGTGGACGGCGGGCGCTTCGCGGTGAAGCGCGTCGTCGGTGACCGCTTCACGGTCGAGGCCGACTGCTTCGCCGACGGCCATGATGTGCTGCGCGTCGTGCTGCGCTGGCGACCCGAGCTCGACGGCGACTGGCGCGAGGTCGAGATGGAAGCGCTCGGCAACGACCGCTGGAGCGGCGCGTTCGCGATCGAGACGATCGGGCGCTATCGCTATACCGTCTCCGCGTGGGTGGACGCCTGGCTTTCCTGGCGCACCGAGTTCGCGCGGCGCGAGGACCTCGACGATTTGCGCGTCGCGGCGCGCATCGGGGCAGACCTGGTCGAAAAGACCGCGGCGCGCGCCGCCGCTGCCGACCGCAAGCATCTGCTCGAATGGGCCAACCGCCTCGTCGGGGCAGCCTCGGGAACCGATCGGGATGCGCTGCGCGCGATCGCGCTGGACGCGGAGCTTGCGCGCCTTGTCGCGCGCTTTCCCGACCGCAGCCTGGCGTCGACGTGGCCCCTCGAGATGCCGCTCATCGCGGATCGCGAGCGCGCGCGCTTCTCCGCCTGGTACGAGCTTTTCCCGCGCTCGACCGCGCCCGAGCCTGGACGCCACGGCACGCTGCGCGATTGCGAAGCGCGCCTTGCGTACGTGGCGCAACTGGGCTTCGACGTGCTGTACCTTCCTCCGATCCACCCGATCGGCCGCGAAAAGAGGAAGGGCCGCAACAACGCGCTCGCCGCCAAACCGGACGACGTCGGCTCGCCGTGGGCCATCGGCGCGCAGGAAGGCGGGCACAAGGCGGTAAACCCCGCGCTCGGCTCGCTCGAAGACTTCCGGCGGCTCGTCTCGAAAGCAAAAGGATTGGGGCTCGAGATCGCGCTCGACCTCGCGTTTCAGTGCGCGCCCGACCATCCCTACGTCAAGGCGCATCCGCAGTGGTTTCGCTGGCGCCCCGATGGAACCGTGCAGTACGCAGAGAACCCTCCCAAGAAGTACCAGGACATCTATCCGTTCAACTTCGACACTGGCGAGTGGAAAGCGCTGTGGGCCGAGCTGAAGAGCGTGATCGATTTCTGGATCGGCGAAGGCGTGCGCATCTTTCGCGTCGACAACCCGCATACCAAGGCCTTCCTGTTCTGGGAGTGGGCCATCGCCGAGGTGCAGCGCGCGCATCCCGACGTGATTTTCCTTGCCGAGGCTTTTACGCGGCCGAAGGTGATGCACCGCCTGGCGAAGATCGGCTTCACGCAGTCGTACACGTACTACGCGTGGCGCAACACCA
>DASYPC010000342.1:0-7375 GCA_036007105.1 Burkholderiales bacterium
GAAACTCGGGAGTCGATACTTCGGCGGCGGCAAACCGGTAGTACTGGCCGAACGCGTTGTACGTGCCCCACACGAGCGTTCCGGCGCACAGCATCCAGAAATTCTGCAGCCACACGGCGCCGGCACACATGAGTGCGCCGAGGATTCCTACGCCGGCCCCGCGCATGAGCCCGGTCCTGCGCCCGACCTGCTTCATGTAGAGCGAAGCCGGCACCGTCGTGAGCGCGCTTCCCAATACCCAGCACGTAACGGGCAGCGTAGCGAGCCAGGGATGGGGTGCGAGCGCGAGGCCCGCGAGCGCGTTGATCGCGATCAGCGTCGAGTTGTTGGTGAGCAGCATCGCCTGGCACGCGGCGAGCAGCGAAACGTTGCGGCGAATGCTGGACATGTATACAGTATCGAGGGCGACAGGTCATTCTAAATGAAGCTGCGAGGCGCACTCTCCTCGATCCCCGGGCGTTTCGAATCCCTCGGACGCGACGCGTTCGACGACGGCTGGTTCGCCGAAGACGAAGCGCCCGCTCCGCTGGAGACTTCGGTCACCGAGGAGCGCGCGCGCTCGATCATCGCGAAGAACGATTCGCCCGACGTCCCGTTCGAGCAGTCGATCAATCCCTACCGAGGATGCGAGCACGGCTGCGTGTACTGCTATGCGCGCCCGAGCCACGCGTACCTGGAGCTTTCGCCGGGCCTCGACTTCGAAACGAAATTGTTCGCCAAGACGAACGCGGCGCAGCTGCTGAAGGAAGAACTGGCAAGGCCAGGCTACGAGGTCAAGCCGCTCGCGTTCGGCACCAACACCGACTGCTACCAGCCGATCGACCGGCGCTATCGGATCATGCGACAGCTGCTCGAGGTACTCGCGGAGTGCGAGCACCCGCTCACGATCGTCACGAAATCGGCTCTGATCGAGCGCGACCTCGATCTGCTCGCGCCCATGGCGGCGAAGAATCTTGTCAAGGCATTCGTTTCGATCACCACGCTGGACCGCTCGCTCGCGAGACGCCTGGAGCCGCGAGCGGCAAGCCCGCAGAGACGCGTGGACGCGCTGCGCGCGCTTGCCTCCGCCGGAGTGCCGTGCGGAGTGATGGTCGGGCCGGTCATTCCGGCGCTCACCGACAAATCGATGGAAGACGTGCTCGAGGCCGCAGCAGCCGCGGGTGCCACCATGGCCGGCTGGATCATGCTGAGGCTGCCGAACGAAGTGCGGCCGCTGTTCAAGGAATGGCTGGCGCAGCACTATCCGCAGCGCGCAGAGCATGTCATCAGCATCGTGCGCCAGGTGCGGGGCGGTCGTGAGAACGATCCGCGCTTCGGCAGCCGCATGTCGGGCTCGGGCAACTTTGCCGACCTGATCCAGCGGCGCTTCGAAATCGCGTGCCGGCGGCTGGGGTTGAACCGCGAAGAGAATCACATGGCTTCGCGAGGCGGCCTCGACTGCACCCAGTTCCGGCCGCCGTCGCCGGCAGGGCAGATGAAGTTGTTCTAAGGCACGCCTCATCGGCGCCTGACGCGGCAAAACACCGGCCGGGCGGCGGCGCGCCCTGCTACCCTCGGCGCATGAGCGCGCGCCTCGAACCCGCCCTCTCGCCGCGCACCGAGAAGCTCCTCTCCGCGCCGGTGCTCCCTACGATTCTTCGTCTCTCGGCGCCGGGTCTGCTGCTCGTCGCCTTCCAGATCATGGTGTCGGTCGGCGACACCTACTTCGTCGGCCGGCTCGGCACTGAGCCGCTCGCAGGACTCGCCCTGGTCTTTCCGATGTTGATGCTCTTGGGAATGACCTCCTCGGGCGCGATGGGCGGCGGCGTCTCTTCGGCGATTGCCCGCGCGCTCGGAAGTGGAGACCTGGTAACCGCGCGACGACTCGTGGTGCACGCGCTCGTCATCGCCATCGCGATGGGAGCGTTGTTCACTTTGCTGCTCTTGACCCTCGGGCGGCCGTTCTACCGGTTGCTCGGCGGCGAAGGCGTAGCGCTTGAATCCGCGCTGGCGTACTCGCACGTTGTTTTCGCCGGGGCCACGCTGGTGTGGCTTGCGAATACGTTCTCGGCGATGCTTCGAGGAACAGGAAACACGCTGGCGCCTGCGCTCGCGCTCGTGGCCGTAGCGGTCATCCACCTGCCCCTGTCGGGCGCGCTCGTGCTCGGATGGGGTCCGATGCCGCGAGTCGGGATCGCCGGAGCCGGAATCGCGTACGTGAGCACCTTCGCGCTCGCGTCCCTGATGCTCGGATGGATCGTGTTGCGTCCGGCGAGCATGTTGCGCCCGCACGCTGACGATTGGCGACTCGAGCGGCGGCTGTTCGCCGAGATCCTGCGGGTCGGCGCGATCTCGGTGGTCTCGGCCCTCCAGACAGTCCTCGGGTCCCTGCTGCTGACGGGGTTCGTCGCGCGCTTCGGCAGCGCCGCGGTCGCGGGATACGGCGTTGGCTTGCGGCTGGAGCTCCTGCAGATCCCGATCGTGTTCGCGATCGGCCAGGCGCTCGTCGCGCTCGTCGCGACGCATGTCGGCGCGGGCCGCGCCGCGCGCGCGAAGAGGATCGCCTGGACCGGCGCCGTGATGGCCTCGTGCGTGAGTTTCATGATCGGCACCTTCGTCACGATCTTTCCGAACGCGTGGGTCGCCCTTTTCAGCAACGACCCTGCAGTACTGAGCGCGGGCAGCGGCTACCTGCAAACGGTCGGGCTGACGTATCCGTTCCTGGCCCTCGGAAGCGCACTGTACTTCGCGAGCCAGGGGGCGGGCAGGGTGCTGCGGCAGGTGCTCGCGCGCACCGTGCAGTTGATCATCGTCATCGGCGGGGGTTTCATCGCCCTTGCCGCCGGAGCAGGTCTGGGTGCGATCTTCGGGCTAATCGCGCTCGGGATGGTGATCTTCGGAACGCTGAGCGGGCTCGCCGTCGCCCGCTCCGACTGGGCGCGGCGCTAGGATTCGCCGCCGATCATTTCACCGCCGCGGGCGCGGGCATGAATTCGATGAGTGCGTCGAGCGTTGCATCCGGCGCTTCGGCCATGATCGAGTGGCCGGACGCAAGCGCGACCGAGCGGGCGCCGGGGATGGCCTGCGCGATTGCGGCCGCCGCCTTGCGCGGCGTCATCTGGTCGCGCTCGCCGAGGATGAAGAGCGCCGGGCATTTCACTTTCGCCGCGCTCTCGATGCCCGCGGCGTAGTCGTTGCAGGCCTTGAGGCCGGCGTGAAGTACCCCGGGACCGAGACGTGCGAGGCGGGCGAGCGTGTCGCCGTACATCCACATGCCCGGGTTCGGATTGCCGCCGAGCGGCACCTTGGGCGCATGGCCCCAGATCGTCTCCATGTCGAACGCGCTCTGCTCGTTGCGGCGCGCGGCTTCGAGGAACGCTTCGCCCACTTTCATCGGGTACGCGGTGCCGATCAGCGCGATGCGCTCCACGCGCTCCGGGTAGCGCGCGGCGCACTCCAGCGCCACCAGCGAGCCCATCGAATGACCGACCAGGCTCGCGGCGCGGACTTTCGCGGCATCGAGAACACGCGGGACCCAATCCGCCATCTCCTCGACCGACGCGATCGGCGGCCCGTCCGAGCGACCGTGCCCCGGAAAATCCAGCGCCAGCACGTTGCGGCCATGATGACCGAAGTACCGGCTCTGCAAGCCGAACCAGGAATGATCGAGCCCCGCGCCGTGCAGAAAGACGACGGTCGGCTTTCCCGGATCGAGCGCGTGGGCGGCCGCGTACGCGAACGCCTCTCTGCCGTCGACTTCGATCTGCATCGCTACGTTGCAGCGCGCCGCGCCGCTGCGAGCGCGCGGTCGAGGTCATCGAGAAGGTCCTGGCAATCTTCCAGGCCAATCGACAGCCGGACGGTGCCCGCCGTGATGCCTGCCTTCTTCAGGTCCTCGTCCGACATCCGATAGTGCGTCGTGGTCGCCGGGTGGATGACCAGCGACTTCGCGTCGCCCACATTGGCAAGGTGCGAGAAGACGCGCAGGCTCTCGATGAATGCGCGGCCTGCCTCGCGGCCTGCCTTCAGATTGAACGAAAACACCGCGCCCGCCCCGCGGGGCAGCAGGCGCCGGCAGAGCTCGTAGTCGGGGTGCCCCGGGAGCTCCGGATAGAGGACCGTCTCCACCATCGGATGCGCGGCGAGAAACTGGACGACCTTGCGCGTGTTCTCCACGTGGCGCGGCATGCGCAAGTGCAGCGTCTCCACGCCCTGCAGGATCTGGAACGCGGTCATCGGCGCCATGCACGGGCCGAAATCGCGCAGACCCTCGCGCCGAACGCGCAACAGGAACGCGCGTGTTCCCGACTCGTCCTCGAAATCCATGCCATGGAAGCCCGCGTAGGGCTCGCTGAGCTGGGCGAACTTGCCGCTTTTTCCCCAGTCGAAGCGGCCCGAATCCACGAGCACGCCGCCGATCGTCGTGCCGTGCCCGCCGAGGAACTTGGTCGCCGAGTGATACAGCAGGTCGGCGCCCAGCTCGAACGGCTTCATCAGGTACGGCGTGGTGAATGTCGAATCGACGAGCAGCGGGACACCCGCCTCGTGCGCAATCGCGGCGACCCTGGGAATATCGAGCACATCGAGGCCCGGGTTGCCGAGCGTCTCGCCGAAGAGCAGCCGCGTGTTCGCGCGGATCGAGCGTTGCCACGTTTCGTGGTCACCCGGCCGGACGAACGTCGTCTCGATGCCGAAGCGCTTCAACGTGTATCCAAGCAGGTTGTGCGAGCCGCCATAGAGCGAGCTGGACGCGACGATGTGGCTGCCCGCGTCCATGAGCGTGGCGATCGCCAGGTGCAGCGCCGCCTGTCCGGAAGCCGTCGCGATCGCGCCGACGCCCCCTTCGAGCGCCGCAATGCGCTCCTCGAGAACGGCTACCGTGGGATTCGAGATCCGCGAGTAGACGTGGCCGGCGCGCTCCATGTTGAAGAGCGACGCGGCGTGCGCGGTGTCGCGGAATACGTACGAGGTGGTCTGGTAGATCGGCACCGCGCGGCTGCCGGTCGCCGGATCAGGCGACTGGCCGGCGTGCAGTGCGAGCGTGTCGAAGCCGGGGTACTTGGGACTGCTCAATGCAGGTGCTTGCGGGCCGGTCGCGTATAGGTCTCGAACGCGCGCTCCGGCTTCTGCGGTTGCGAGGCCTTTTCCTTCCAGTCGCGATCAAAGAGGTCGTTCACCACCGTGACCGCCTCGGCGATGCGCTCCTTGTCGAACTGGCGTGCGAGCAGCGAGGAGATGTCCTCGATCATGCAGCGCCGCTGCGCCTCGTGGATCGCCTGGGCAGTCGGTCCAACGAACAGCAGTCGCGACTCCTGCTCGCCGTTGTCGTGATACAGCGTCATGTCGACCTCGACCGCCTCGTAGCACAGGGGGCCGAGGTTCTCGAGCGCGCTCTCGAGCGCGGCGTGAAAGCTGCGGCCGATCTCTCCGGTCCAGCAGACGAACAGCATCAGCTCCTTGTCATCGAAGCGCAGCCCGGGCTCCTCGGGCTCGACGCTCTTCGCGTCGGCGAGTGATTCCGCATCGAGGTAGTCGAGCCAAGGCGTAAGCGCCTGCTCGATCTGCTTCTTCGACACACCTTCGAGGATCGGGATGTCAGCGTGGACGTGTACTTCCATCCGCATGGCGGTTCCCCGGGGAGAGAGGCGTGCATTTTATCACGCGCGCAGAGCGTTACCGAATGTAAATCGCGTCCACCGAGGGCGGCCGATTCGCGTTAAGGGAGAAGTACTTGAGAGGCCGTGCGGAACTACTGCCTCTGCGCGATGCGGAATCGTTCATCGCAAAGCGCCAGGGCGCTGTGCTTCACTGGCTTCGACACGGGCAGACCGCCCGAGGAGGCAGCGATGAACGTACTGTACAACAGCGACAACTACTACGTGGTCGAATTCCCCGGCCACTGCGGCGTCGAGCTGGTGGACAAGCACAGAGGCCGCGGTGCGTTCCTCGAGGGGGCAGTAGAGACGAAGTTCCGTGCTTCGATGGCGGATCTGGTCTCGCAGGAGCAGGGCGCAGAATCGGTCGACGAATTCCTCGGCCACTACGATGCGCTGCTCACCAACCGGGTCATTCTGCACTGAGCGTCTAGAATGACGCCATTGCGATGAATGGCGCCATTCCCCCATCCGACTATAGCGGCGGCGGTTTCGTCAACCTGATCGCGTCGCTCACAGCCGGCTGCGGCGGCGAGCCGCGACATCCCGAGCTGCGGCTGCTGGGTTCCGCCGAGGCGCGAGCAGCGCGCAACGTCGTGCTCGCGATCTTCGACGGGCTGGGCGATAACTACGTGCGCTCCCAGGGTACGCAAAGCGCGCTCGCGCGCCACCGGCGGGGCGCGATCCGCTCGGTCTTCCCTTCTACGACCGCGAGCGCGATCACGACGTCGTTCACCGGTGCGACGCCCTACGAGCACGGACTGACCGGGTGGTTCACGTATTTCGGCGCTGCGGGCTGTGTCGCAGCGCCGATGCCGTTTCGGTCGCGGGGCGACAACCTGCCGCTCGCCGCGCGCGGCATTTCCGGCCCGGACCTCTACAGTGAAGTGTCGCTGTTCGATTCGATCGGCGTGCGCGGAATCGTCGTCACCCATCGCTCGATCGTCGACTCGATCTACAACCTCTACTACTGCGGGCGCGCAGAGCGTCACGCCTACGCGGACCTGCAAGGGTTCGTTGCACAGACCGAGGCCGCGGTGAAGTCCGGGCCGGAGCGGAAATTCATCTATACCTATTGGCCCGAATTCGACACGCTCGCACACCGCCACGGCGTGACGAGTCCCGAAGTGCGCGCGCAATTCGGGCGGGTGGATGCCGCTTTTGCAAACCTGGTCGATCGCCTTGCGGGCACCGATACGCTGCTCGTAGCGACGGCCGACCACGGATTCCTCGACAGCACCGGAACCTCGTGCCTCATGCTCGAATCCGCACCGGGGCTCGCCGGAATGCTCCGGTTTCCGCTGTGCGGAGAGCGCCGCGCTGCGTTCTGTCATGTCCAGGAAGGGCGCGCCGCGGAGTTTGCCGCGCGTGCCCGCGACTGGCTGGGAGATCGCGCCGAGGTCCGCATGAGCGCCGAGCTTGCCGAGGAAGGCTGGTTCGGCTCGGGCCGGGCGCACCCGCGCCTCGCCGAGAGGATCGGCGACGTCACACTGGTGATGAACGACTGCTATACGATCAAGGACTGGGCACCCGGTGAGCCGGCGCACCTGCATATCGGCAATCACGGCGGGGTCAGCGACGACGAGATGTTGATTCCTCTGATCGTCGCACGGGCATAGGAGAGCGCATGAAGGCGCAAACGAACGGGATTGGAACGTATTACGAATTGCACGGCAAGGAAGGGCTGCCGTGGCTGGTGCTTAGCCACTCGCTCGCCTGCAGCGTGCGCATGTGGGACGAGC
>DASYPC010000343.1:0-5813 GCA_036007105.1 Burkholderiales bacterium
GCACGCGGCGCCGCTCCTGGCGGATGGTCTTGCGCCGCCGGTGAGTGAGCTGCGCGAGAAAACCGTCGAAGTCCGCATAGCCCGCATTCGTCCAGTGAAACTGCACGGTGCGACGCAGCAGCATTCCCGCGTCGTGGAGCAGCGCTGCCTCGTCCGGTTCCGGAAAGAGCACGTGCAGCGACGAGAATTCGCGCGCCGCCTCGAGCGCCGCGGCGGCGAGCGCCTGGCGCGCGGCATCGTCGCGCGCGAGCAGCCGCGGACCCCCGACCGGCGTGAACGGCACCGCGCACAGCAGCTTGGGGTAGTACTCGAGGCCGTGGCGCTCATAGGCCTCTGCCCACGCCCAGTCGAACACGTACTCGCCGTACGAGTGCGACTTGACGAACAACGGCATCGCGCCCGCGAGATGGCCGCCGCGCTCCAGCAGCACGAATTGCGGCTGCCAACCGGTGCGCGCGCTCGCGCATCCCGTCTCGAGCAGGGCCGAGAGGAATTCATGGCGAAGGAACGGGCTCGCGCCTGCGAGCGCGTTCCAATCCGCCGCACGGACGCCGGCGAGCGAGCCGGCGACACGCAGACGCTCCAGCGGCACTTCGCCGGTCATAGGGTCATTATAGAATTAGGCCTACAATGCCAAGACTGCCGGGGAGCCCGCGATGAGGAAGATCGAAGCGATCGTGAAGCCGTTCAAGCTCGATGAAGTCCGCGAAGCGCTTTCCGAGGTCGGCGTGACGGGGCTGACCGTGACCGAGGTGAAGGGCTTCGGCCGGCAGAAGGGCCATACCGAGCTCTACCGGGGCGCCGAGTACGTGGTCGATTTTCTCCCCAAGGTGAAGATCGAGGTCGTGGTCACCGAGAATCAGGTCGAGCCGGCGATCGAGGCGATCGTGAAGGCCGCGCGCACCGGCAAGATCGGCGACGGCAAGATCTTCGTTACCGCCGTCGAGCACGTCGTGCGCATCCGCACCGGCGAGACCAACGAGGCGGCCGTTTAACGCTTCGCGCGCAAGAGCACCAGCAGCGCGCCGCCGCCGCCGTGCGCCGCCGGAGCCTGGCAGAATCCGAGCACCTCGTCGCGTCGCGGCAACCATAGCCGGAGCTTGGACTTGAGCACCGGTTCGCGATTGCGCGAGCCGCGTCCCTTGCCGTGAACGATGCGTACGCAGCGCAGGCCGCGCGCAACGCTCGATCGCAGGAATGACGCTACCGCGTCGGCAGCCGAGATGCGGTCCATGCCGTGCAAGTCGAGGCTGTCCTGCACGACCCAGTGGCCGCGCCGCAGGCGCCGCAGCACCTGCCGCGAAAGACCGTCGCGAAGATAGACCAGCTCCTCTCCCGAATCGAGCGCATCGTCCACCGAGAGCGGCCGGTGCAGGCTCTCGGCAAGCGCGGCCCGCTCGTCGCGCCTGCTCTGCAGCGGCACGGGCGGCGGCGGAGGGGCTGATGGCGCGCGCCGGTCGTTGGCCGCAAGGGGCTCGACATCGGCTACGGCGCTGCGGAAATCCGCGTCACGCGGTGATTTGGTCATCGAGATACTTCTCGGCGTCGAGCGCGGCCATGCAGCCGCTTCCCGCGCTGGTCACCGCCTGCCGGTAGACGTGGTCCTGCACATCGCCTGCGGCGAACACGCCGCGCACGCTGGTCTCGGTTGCGCCTCCGTTGCGGCCCCCGCGCGTGATGATGTAGCCGTTTTCCATCTCGAGCTGTCCGGTGAAGATCTGCGTGTTGGGCGTGTGCCCGATCGCGATGAACAATCCCTTGACGGCGAGCTCGCGCGCCGCGCCGCTCTTCAGGTTGCGCACCCGGATGCCGGTGACGCCGCTGGCGTCGCCGAGCGCCTCGTCGAGGACGGAATCGAGCTCGAGCGCGATTTTCCCTTCCGCGACTCGCTTCATCAGCTTGTCCACCATGATCTTCTCGGCGCGAAAGCGGTCGCGCCGGTGCACGAGCGTGACCTTGCGGCAGATATTGGCGAGGTAGAGCGCTTCCTCCACCGCCGTGTTGCCGCCGCCGATCACCGCGACGTCCTGTCCCTTGTAGAAAAAACCATCGCAGGTGGCGCACGCCGACACGCCGCGTCCCATGAATTTCTGCTCCGAAGCGAGTCCCAGGTACCGGGCCGACGCGCCGGTTGCGATGACGAGCGCGTCGCAGGTGTACGTCGCCGAGTCGCCTTCCAGCACGAGCGGACGGGCGCCGAGCTTCGCCGTGTGCACCTGGTCGAGGACGACCTCGGTCTCGAAGCGCTCGGCGTGCTTGCGAAAGCGCTCCATCAGGTCGGGGCCCTGGACCCCATCGGCGTCGGCGGGCCAGTTGTCCACGTCGGTCGTCGTCATGAGCTGGCCGCCCTGCGCGACCCCGGTTACGAGCACCGGGTGCAGGTTGGCGCGCGCCGCATAGACCGCGGCTGAATACCCTGCCGGGCCGGAGCCGAGGATCAGCAATCGGGAATGGCGCGTCGGCATGGGCGGCAGTATGCGGAAAATGGGGGCGGGGAGCCGCACGGATTGTAGCAAGGGCATCTCCCTGCGAAAGAACGCCTGTCTGCTACCATGGGCGCCTGATTGAAGCGGCGAAGGGGCGCCTCGGCCATGGCGATACCAGTCTCCACCACAGTCTTGCGGACCGTGCCGCTGTTTGCCGGTTTCCCCGACGAGCAGCTGCGCCTGCTCGTGAGCGCGGTCAACCGGCGCAACGTGCCGCGCGGCACGATCGTGATCGTCGAGGGGGATCCGACCGATTCGCTCTACATCATCATCTCGGGGCGCCTCAAGGTCATGATGAGCGACGCCGAGGGCAAGGAAGTGATCCTGGCGATGCTCGGCCCGGGCGAATTCTTCGGCGAGATGGGCCTGATCGACGACAGCCCGCGCTCCGCGACCGTGATGGCAGTGGAGCCCCGCGAGCTGATCACGCTCGCGAAGAAAGACTTCAAGAAATTCCTCGCCGAGCATTTCGACCTGGCGATGACGGTGATGCGCGGGCTGGTGCGGCGGCTGCGCGAAGCCGACCGCAAGATCGGCAGTCTTGCGCTGCTCGACGTCTACGGCCGCGTCGCGCGGCTGCTGATCGACATGTCGGAGTCGGTGAACGGCCAGAAGGTCGTCACCAAGCGGCTGCCCAAGCAGGACATCGCCAAGATGATCGGCGCATCGCGCGAGATGGTGAGCCGCGTGATGAAAGACCTGCAGCTGGGCGGATTCATCGAGGTGCAGGGCGCAAGGATCGTGCTGCGTGAGAAAATCCTGCTGCCCGAGTGATCGCAGGAATACTCGAGCGGCGAAAAGAGGAGCGACGAATGAGAACGACGCACTGCATGGTAGCGCTGGCGGCAGCGGCGGCACTGGCGGCAGGAGCCACCGGTGTGTTCGCGAACACGGGTTCGGTGGCGCACGTCGCCGGCACGCTGTCGGCGAAAAAAGCCGACGGCAGCACGCGCGTGCTCTCGCCGCGCTCGGAAGTCGGCAAGGGCGACACGGTCAGCACCGAGCGCGACAGCCACGCGCAGATCAATTTCTCGGACGGCGGGCAGGTGACGCTGAAGCCGAGCTCTTCGTTCCGCATCGACAATTTCGCGTTCGCGAAGGAAAAGCCCGCGGAAGACTCGTTCGTCACCACGGTGCTGACGGGCGGCCTGCGCATGGTGACCGGTCTGGTCGGGAGCCGGAGCCGCAACAAGTTCAGCATGGGCACCGCGACCGCGACCATCGGCATCCGCGGCACGACGTTCAGCACGCATGATTGCATCGCGAGCGCGTGCGCCGGCCTGAAGCCGGCGGTGTACGTCGGCGTGAGCAATGGCAGCATCCTCGTGCGCAACGAGTTCGGCCAGCAGCAGCTTGCCGCCGGCCAGTTCGGCATCATCGAGAAGGGCCAGAAGCCGCGCCTGACCGACAATCCGGGACTGGCGATCGCTCCGCCGCAGGCGTTCCTCAAGCCCGTGGCCGCCGGCGGCAAGGCCTCGGAGTGCGTGGTGCGCTAGAAACGACCCGAGCATCGACAATCCAAGCCCCCGCCGCGGCGGGGGTTTTTATTTTTTGCGGTACACTCTTCGCCCGGCAGGAACGATGGCGGCGGCAGACAAGAATCAAGGCGCACCCCTCCCGGCAAAGCTGACAAGCCTGCTGCGCGAGGCGAAATGGCTGCTCGCCGTCGCGCTCGCCGCCTACCTGCTGCTGATCCTGCTGACGTTTCACCGCGATGACCCGAGCTGGTCGTTCGCGGCCACCGGCGCGGTCGCGCAAAACGCCGGCGGCCGGTTCGGCGCGTCGGTCGCCGCAGTGCTGCTGCATCTGTTCGGCCTTTCCGCGTACTGGTGGGTCGCGCTGTGCCTTCTCGTCGTCGCATGGGGCTACCGCTGGCTCGACGGCCGCACGCTGATCGACAGGCGGCCACTCTGGATCGCGCTGGGCGGATTCGTGGTGCTGCTCGTCGCCAGTGCCGCGCTGGAGTCGCTGCGCTTCTACAGCGTGCGCGCCACTCTGCCCGACGTCGCCGGCGGAATCGTCGGCAACGCGCTCGCCGGCGCGGCGTCCGGCGTCTTCGGCTTCACCGGCGCGACGCTCGTCCTGCTTACGCTGCTCGCGATCGGCTTCAGCCTGTTCACCGGAATCTCCTGGGTTGCGCTCGCCGAGCTGACCGGGTTCCTGCTCGAAGGGGCGTTCGCACTCGTGCGGCGGATCTGGGAGCAGCGGCGCGATCGCAAGCTGGGCGAGATCGCGCGCGAAGAGCGCGACTTCGTGGTCGAAGCGGAGAAGCGGCGCGAGGAGGACCACCCGCCGCTCGTCATCGCTCCGCCGCCCGCGGAGATCAAGAAGTCGGAGCGCGTGCAAAAGGAAAAGCAGGCGCCGCTGTTCGAAGAGCTGCCGGACACGCCGCTGCCGCCGATCAAGCTGCTCGACGAGCCGGTCCGGCAGGACGAGCAGGTAAGCGCGGAGACGCTCGAATACACCTCGCGGCTGATCGAGAAGAAGCTCTCGGACTTCGGCATCTCCGTCAAGGTGCTCGCCGCCTACCCGGGCCCGGTCATCACGCGCTACGAGATCGAGCCGTCGGTCGGCGTCAAAGGCAGCCAGATCGTGAATCTGGTCAAGGACCTCGCTCGCGCGCTCTCGGTGGTCGCGATCCGGGTGGTCGAGACGATCCCGGGCAAGTCGTGCATGGGCCTCGAGATTCCGAATCCGCACCGGCAGACCGTGCGCCTCTCCGAGATCCTCGGTTCGGAGGCTTATCACAGCGCACACTCGCAGCTCGCGCTCGCGCTCGGCAAGGACATCGGCGGCAACCCGGTGATCGCGGATCTCGGCAAGATGCCGCACCTGCTGGTCGCGGGCACGACCGGGTCGGGCAAGTCGGTGGCGATCAACGCGATGATCCTGTCGCTGCTCTACAAGTCCGAGCCGCGCCACGTGCGCATGATCCTCGTCGATCCGAAGATGCTCGAGCTCTCGGTGTACCAGGACATTCCGCACCTGCTCGCGCCGGTGGTGACCGACATGAAGCAGGCGGCCAATGCGCTCAGCTGGTGCACCGCGGAGATGGACCGGCGCTACCGCGTCATGTCGTGGCTCGGCGTGCGCAACCTCTCCGGATACAACCACAAGATCGCGGACGCGGAAAAGCACGGTCGCACGATCGAGGACCCGAGCACCCTGGATACCGGCGAGCCGCAGGCGCTCAAGGCGCTGCCCGTGATCGTGGTGGTCATCGACGAACTTGCGGACCTGATGATGGTCGCAGGTAAGAAGGTGGAGGAACTGGTCGCCCGTCTCGCGCAGAAGGCACGCGCGGCGGGCATTCATCTGATTCTTGCA
>DASYPC010000344.1:0-2772 GCA_036007105.1 Burkholderiales bacterium
TGCTCGACGATCGGGTAGGAGGCCTCGTCCTTGACGAGCCCGCCCTTGCCGATCTGCTGCGGCTGCAGCTCGAACTGCGGCTTGACCAGCAGCAGCAGTTCGCCGTACGGCGCGACATAGCGCGCGAGCGTGGGCAGCACCAGCGTTAGCGAGATGAACGACACGTCGGCGCAGACGAAGTCGAAGCTGTGCAGCGGCGTCGTCGCCTCGAACGCGCTGCCGCTGACGTCGCGCGCGTTCAGGCCTTCGTGGCAGCGCACGCGCGCGTCTTCGCGCAGCCGCGGGTGCAGCTGCAAATGGCCGACATCGATGCCGACCACCGAGGCTGCATCGCGTTGCAGTAGCGCGTCGGTGAAGCCGCCGCTGCCCTGGCCGACATCCAGGCAGTGCCAGCCGCGCACGTCGAGCCGAACATGGCTCAGCGCCCCGTCGAGCTTGAGCCCGCCGCGCGAGACGAAACGCAGCTCGGCGTTGTCGGTGACCTCGACCTCGCAGTGCTCGGGCAGGTCCTCGCCGGCCTTGCGCGGCACCGCCCAGGCAGCGCCCGCCCGCCAGCGCACCGCGCCGCTCGCGATCAGCCGCTGCGCGGCGGATCGGGTCGGCGCGATGCCTCGGGACACGAGCAGTTGGTCGGCGCGCACGAGCCTCGCGCTCAATAGCGGTAGCTGTCCGGCTTGTACGGGCCGTTCTTGTCGACGCCGATGTAAGCCGCCTGCGCATCGGTCAGCACCGTCAGCTGCGCGCCGAGCTTGGACAGCTGCAGCCGTGCGACCTTCTCGTCGAGGTGCTTGGGCAGCACATAGACCTTGCCGGCCTGGTAGGCATCGGGCTTGGTGAACAGCTCGATCTGCGCGATCGTCTGGTTCGCGAAGCTCGAGCTCATCACATAGCTCGGATGCCCGGTCCCGCAGCCCAGGTTCACGAGCCGCCCCTTGGCGAGCAGGATGATGCGCTTGCCGTCGGGGAAGATCACATGGTCGACCTGCGGCTTGATCTCGTCCCACTCGTACTTCTCGAGCGACGCGACATCGATCTCGTTGTCGAAGTGGCCGATGTTGCAGACGATGGCCTGGTCCTTCATCTTCGCCATGTGGTCGTGGGTGATCACGTCCTTGTTGCCGGTGGTCGTCACGAAGATGTCGGCCTTGTCGGCAGCGTAGTCCATCGTCACGACGCGATAGCCTTCCATCGCCGCTTGCAGCGCGTTGATCGGGTCGATCTCGGTCACCCAGACCTGCGCCGACAACGCACGCAGCGCCTGCGCCGAGCCCTTGCCGACGTCGCCATAGCCGGCCACGCAGGCCACCTTGCCGGCGATCATCACGTCGGTCGCGCGCTTGATGCCGTCCACGAGCGACTCGCGGCAGCCGTAGAGGTTGTCGAACTTGCTCTTGGTCACCGAGTCGTTGACGTTGATCGCGCGGAACAACAGCGTGCCCTTGGCGCTCATCTCGTTCAGGCGGTGCACGCCGGTCGTCGTCTCTTCGGTCACGCCGATGATCTGCGCGGCCTTGCGCGTGTACCAGGTCGGGTCGACGGCGAGCTTGGCCTTGATCGAGGCGTACAGGCAGCGCTCTTCCTCGCTCTTCGGGTCGCTGATCAGCGACTGATCCTTCTCGGCCTTCTGGCCGAGGTGCATCAACAGCGTCGCGTCGCCGCCATCGTCGAGGATCATGTTCGGTCCGCGTTTGTCGGGCCATTCGAAGATGCGGTGCGTGAAATCCCAGTACTCGTTGAGCGACTCGCCCTTGAATGCGAACACGGGCGTGCCGGACGCCGCGATCGCCGCCGCGGCATGATCCTGCGTCGAATAGATGTTGCACGACGCCCAGCGGACTTCCGCGCCGAGCGCCTTGAGCGTTTCGATCAACACGGCGGTCTGGATGGTCATGTGCAAAGAGCCGGCAATGCGGGCGCCGCGCAGCGGTTGCTGCGGGGCGAACTCTTCGCGGATCGCCATCAGGCCGGGCATCTCGGTCTCGGCGATTGCGATCTCCTTGCGGCCCCAGGCGGCGAGGTCGAGATCGGCAACCTTGAAATCGACGAAGTTGCGGGTATCGGTCACAGCGTTCATCAGTCACTCCTTGTCGGGGACCGCGCCGTGGGAGAGGGGAGCTTCGCTCGTCACCCCGCGCGCGAGCCGCGGTTCAACGAGCGCCGTTGCAATTGGAAGGTCCTCGAGCCTGGCAGTGGCCTTGGCTGAAAGCCTGGCCGTCTGTTGCAACGCTCCTCGAGGAAGGGCGAATTATAGCGCAAGCGTCCGCGTTGCCAAGCCGCGGGCGGTGCGACTTCGGTCATGGCTGCAGGGGCCGATCGTCCGCCGTCTGCCGCTGCGCCAGCAGCGCGACGACCAGGCTCGATTCGCGCTTATAGAAGCCTTCGGTGTGAAACGTTTCCTCGAGCGCGAACAGCTCATAGTCGAGGTGGTGGCACAGCTCGTGGATCACGGTGCGCAGAAACGTCTTGAAGGCGACGACCTGCTGCCTCTGCGCCGTGCGCATCCAGACGGTGATTCGCGGCGGCGTGCGGCCCTCCTCGGGCTCGTAGAGACCATGCAGCTCGCCGTAGCCGTCGACGGGCCGCTTGGCGAGAACGCGCACGCGCAGCTTAGGCACGCGATATCCGGCGGCAAGCGCATCGAGCAGGCCCTGGCATTCGCGCTGCACCGACCTCCGGTCGTCCGCGCGCAGGGCCGCCTCGATGCGCAGCACCGCCGGCCCGTGTTCCTGGCCTCGCGGAATACCGAGCGTGGCGATGCCGTCGCTCAAGCGA
>DASYPC010000345.1:0-4632 GCA_036007105.1 Burkholderiales bacterium
GATAGGAGAACTAATCTTTCATAATTATTCATTTCCTGGAATGTCCCTGTCAATGTAGCCTGTACTGCATGGCGGAACAGTCACTCTCGATCGACGCAATACGCGCGCCGGCGGCGCTCGCGCTGGCCGGGCTCGCAGCGCTCGCCGTCGCGATCGGCATCGGCCGTTTTGCGTTCACGCCGATCCTGCCGATGATGCGCGAGGACGCGGGGCTCTCGGTGGCCGAAGGCGGGTGGCTCGCCTCGGCCAACTATGCGGGCTACCTGCTTGGCGCGCTGTGGGCGGCCGTGCAGCGTGCGCGCACGGCCGTTGCGATTCGGACGAGCCTTGCCGCGATCGGCATTGCCACGCTCGGGATGAGCCTGGACGTCGGCATGGCGGGCTGGGCGGCGCTGCGCTTCGTCGCGGGAATCGCGAGCGCATGGGTGCTGATCCATGTGTCGGCAGCGTGTCTCGGGAGGCTCGCGCCGCTGCGCCGGCCCCTCCTCGAGGGCGCGGTCTTCTCGGGTGTCGGCGTCGGCATCGTTGCGGCAGGCGTTCTCTGTGCGGCGTTGATCGCAGTGCACGCGAGCTCCGCATCTGCATGGGTGCATCTCGGCCTGCTCGCACTTGCGGCGACGCTCGTGATCTGGAACGTGTTCGAGCCGTCGTTCGAGGCGGTCCGCCCGATTCTCCGGGAGCGTCGCTGGAGCCTTGCACACGCAAGGTTCGCGTTTGCCTACGGCGCGTTCGGCTTCGGCTACATCATCCCGGCGACGTTCATCCCGGTTCTCGCAAAGGACCTGATCGGCGACCCGGTTGCATTCGGCTGGGCATGGCCCGCGTTCGGTGCAGCGGCGGCCGTGTCTACACTCGCGATGACCTTCGCAGCGAAGAGACTCTCCGCGCGCGCGCTGTGGGTCGCGGCCCAGCTCGTCATGGCGCTTGGCGTGAGCGCGCCGGTCGCGTGGCCGGGCAGCACGGGCATCGCGCTCGCGGCGGTGTGCGTCGGCGGAACCTTCATGATCATCACTATGGCCGGGATGCAGGAAGCGAGACGCAGGGCCCGCTCGGACCCTGCTGGGTTGATGGCTACGATGACAGCCGCCTTCGCAATCGGACAGATCATCGGGCCCGTGCTGGTGAGTGTCATTGCGGACTTCTCGACCACGTTGCTGGTTGCGTCCGGTGTTCTGGTCGCAGGCGTCTGCGCACTCTGGATTCCTGGAGATTGATCATGAATGACCGCATGCCGCCGCTCGGCGCGGAGGCGATGAGCGAAGAACAAAAGCAAGCGGCAACCGAGCTCGCTGCGGGGCCGCGCGGCGGCGTACGCGGACCGTTCATTCCCCTGCTGCGCAGTCCGGAACTGATGGGCTGCCTGCAGAAGGTCGGAGAAGTACTGCGGTACCGAAGCTCGCTCGCGCCGAAGCTGAACGAGCTGGTGATGCTGATCGTCGCCCGCGAATGGACGCAGCAGTTCGAGTGGCAGGTTCACCTTCCGCTTGCCATCGAGGCCGGGCTCGACCCGGCGATCACCGCCGCCGTCGCCGAGGGCCGAAGGCCGCGCGGCCTGGCGGAGGATGAAGAATTGGCGTGGGATTTCTGCAACGAGCTCGCGCGCACGCGCGGCGTGAGTGATGCGACCTATGCGCGGGCCGCGGCGCTGCTGGGGGAGCGCGGCCTGATCGACCTGCTCGGCCTCGTCGGCTACTTCACCACCGTGGCGATGGTCATGAACGTCGCTCACACCCCGCCGCCGCGCAACACGCAGGACGCGTTGCTTCGGGCCTTTCCGCTCTAGGACCATCTCAGCCCGACTTCGGGTCGCCTTCCGGATCCACTGCGCCGGCGGCGATGCGCGCCTCGTCGGCGCGCAAGGTGCGGGCGAGCTGGTCGCGCAGCTCGTTCGACACCGTGACGTGCGCATCGGGCTGCGTGCGGTGGACCTCGTAGAGCTTCTTCACGACCTCGACGTCGTGCCGGCCGAACGCGCGCGCGGCGCGGCGTGCGCGCTCCGGGTCGCCGGTGATCGTCGAGAGCGCGCGCTCGGCGAGGTTGAGCGCCGAGCGGAACGTCTCGCGCTCGACCAGGGTGACGCCGATGTCGCGCAGTTCGAACACGTGGCGCATGTCGCGCGCCCGGGCGACCACGCGCAGATTGGGGAAGTGCTCCTTCACGGTGCGCGCGAGGCTGGAGGTGGCGCGCGGGTTGTCGAGCGCGATGATCAGGAACTGGGCGCGATCCGCCCCGGCCGCCTGCAGCAAGTCGAGCCGCGTCGCGTCGCCGTAGAACGCCCGGAAGCCGAACTTGCGCGATTGCTCGACGTGATCCGGGTTGTCGTCGAGCACGGTCGGCTCGTAGCCGCTCGCGTGCAGCACGCGAGCGACCACTTGGCCTACGCGCCCGAGTCCCGCGACGATCACCTGGCCCGCCTGCGGCACCTCGTCGGCCGGCCTCGCCCCCTGAACGGCAAGGCGCGGCACGAGGATGCGGTCGTGCAGCGCGAGCAGGAAAGGCGTCGCGAGCATCGACAACGCAACCGCAAGCGTGATCGCCTGCGCGACCTCGCGCGGGATGACTGCCTGCCCCGCGCTCAGGCCGAGCAGCACGAACGCGAATTCTCCACCCTGCGCGAGCAGCAGCACGAAGAGCGGGCGTTCGTTCGCCGGCAGCCCCGCCTCGCGCGCGATCAGCCAGAGGATCACGCCCTTAACGGTGCAAAAGCCGACGATGATGCCGATCACGACGAGCGGTCGCGAGACGAGCAGGCTGAAATCGACGCTCATGCCGACGGCGATGAAGAACAGGCCGAGTAGCAGTCCCTTGAACGGCTCGACTACGGCCTCGATCTCGTGACGGTATTCGGATTCGGCGAGCAGCATCCCGGCGAGGAACGCGCCGAGCGCCATCGAAAGACCCGCGGATTCGAAGCCGAGCGCGATCACCAGCACCAGCAGCAGCGCGAACGCGGTGAAGATCTCGCGCAGCCGCGTGCGCGCGATATGCCGGAACACCGGCCGCGCAAGATAGTGGCCACCGACCAGGGTCGCCGCAATGACGAGTACCGCGACGCCGAGCCCGCGCCACGAGAACGAGGAAACGCCGGCCGCAGTGCCGAAGAGCGGCAGCAGCGCGAGCATCGGAATCACCGCGAGGTCCTGGAACAGCAGCACCGCGAACGTCGCCTGGCCGCCTTGCGTGCCGAGGCCGCCGCGCTCGGTGAGCGGCTGCAGCGCGAGCGCCGTCGAAGAGAGCGCGAGCGCCATGCCGATCACGACGCCGACCCGCGGATCCATGCCGAGCGCCCATGCGGTTCCGGCAATCACTGCGATCGAGGCGGCGAGCTGCGACAGGCCGAGCCGCAGGAGCCGTCCCCGCATGCTCCACAGCCGCCCGGGTTCGAGCTCGAGGCCGATGACAAAGAGCAGAAAGACCACGCCGATTTCGGCGAATGCCCGCACGTCCTCGACCTGTTCTACCGCCTTGAGACCCCACGGCCCGATCGCGATGCCGGCGAGCAGGTACCCGGCGACCGAGCCGAGGCCCAGCCGGTGCGACAGCACGACCCCGACGACAGCGGCGGCGAAGTAGACGCTAGCCTGGATCAGTAAAGGGTTGGCGTGCTCCATGGCGCCCCGGAGTATAGGCGGGCGGCGCCACAGGCCCCGCGAAACGGGGTGTCCGCTCAGCCCGACAGCTGCCCTGGCTTCGCCCGCCTACGACTCGCTGCACGCCTTAGCGCGAGCAAAAGCAGCGCTCCCAGGAGGACGATCGGGATGCCAAGCCAGTAGCGCTGCCGTTCGCGCGCTTTCGCACGCAGCGTGCGGAGAACAAGCTGGTCGCCGGCCACGATTTCGCTGCGTCCGGCGATG
This sequence comes from Burkholderiales bacterium, assembly GCA_036007105.1. Taxonomy (GTDB): domain Bacteria; phylum Pseudomonadota; class Gammaproteobacteria; order Burkholderiales; family SG8-39; genus 2-02-FULL-66-14. Next base: position 3,855 of record DASYPC010000345.1, read on the forward strand.
AACTGGCGCAGGCGTTCCTCGTTCTCGGCGTCCATGCTGCGCACGCCCCAGCGAACCTCCTGCGCGAGGGCGCGCATCCGCGCGAGATCTGCTTCGCCGCGACCGATCGCCTCGAGCGCGTCGCGCCGCGCCGCGCGCTCGCCTTGCGTGAGGAACGTCTCCTGCACGACCGGCGCGACGTCCTCGAGCGCATCGAGCCACGGATGATCCATGCGCGGGAGCGACGCGAGCAGCACTCCGGCGAGCGCGATGAGCGCGCCCGCGACGAGCCCTGCGGGCGCGAGCGCCATGGCGCCTCGTGCGCGCACGGCGCGCGCCGCCCGGACCAGGCCGAACAGCGCTGCGGCGAGCCCGATCGCGGCACCGAAGGCCGAGACGATTGTCGCCCCTGTGGGCAGATCCCAGTGCCATGAGGCGGCGAGCCCGGCCAGGCTCACCGCCGCACCCAGCGCCCAGCCGAGCCCGAGGCGCGCGCCGACCCCGCGCGCGAGCATTGCCGCCATTGCTGCCGGAACGACGAGGTAGCAGAACACGAGCAGCACGCCGGCGATCCGGACCGAGGAGGTGACCACCGTTGCGAAAGTCGCGTAAAACACGACGTCCCACAGCACGATCCGGCGATCCGCGCGCACGGCCCCCTCGGGATCGAGCGAAATCTCGAGCATCGGGCGTCGCGTCCACCAAAGCAGCGCACCGATCGCTGCGTAAAGCCCGGCGAGCGTCGCTACGTCCTCCGCGGACACGGTCAGGATCGCTCCGACCAGCAGCTGCTTGATGT
>DASYPC010000346.1:0-2811 GCA_036007105.1 Burkholderiales bacterium
ATCCCTGCCGACCGGCGCATCGATCATTCCGCTCGCAGGCGGGTCGCCGTGCACGAGCGCAAGGTAGACGCGGCGCACCGTCCGGCTCGCGAGCTGTTCCGCGAGGTTCGCCTGAGCGACGACGTTCTTGGCCACGACGAGAAGGCCGCTCGTATCCTTGTCGAGGCGATGGACGATTCCCGCGCGGGGCACCGATGCAAGCTCCGGCGCATGCGCGAGCAGCGCGTTCAGCATCGTGCGGTCCGGCACTCCGGCCCCCGGATGGACGACCAGCCCGGCGGGCTTGTCGATCACGATGACGTCCCGATCCTCGAACACGATCGCGAGCGGCATGCGTTGCGCGGCCGGCGCCGCGCTGCGCGGTGCGCGTGGCGGCGCAATCTCGATCGTCTCGCCGCCCGTGACGGGCCGGCGTGGCTCGCAACGTTCGCCGTTCATCCGGATATGCCCGGACCTGACCCATTCCTGCAGGCGATTGCGCGAGTACTGCGGGAACATGCGCACCAGTGCCTGGTCGAAACGCAACCCGCCCAGCGCCAGAGGCACCTTCGCCGACATCGGCGCAACGAATGCGTCCTCCCAGTTCGCGCCGGGCGCGGCGCTATAATCGCTCGCCATGAAAGCTAGTGTACTTGCTCTCCTCGTCGCGCTCGTCGCAGGCGGCTGCGCTTCGCTGTCGAACGAGAAGGACGAAACTGCAGGCTGGTCGGCGCAACGCCTGTACGGCGAAGCCAAGGACGAGATGACCTCCAGGAACTGGGAGAAGGCGATCAAGTACCTGGAGAAGCTCGAGGCGCGCTATCCGTACGGCCGCTACGCCCAGCAGGCGCAGCTCGACGTCGCGTATGCGTACTGGAAGAGCGGCGAACGCGCATCGGCGGTCGCGGCGGCGGACCGCTTCATCAAGCTCTACCCCAACCACACCAACGTCGACTACGCGTGGTATCTGAAAGGGCTGGTGAACTTCAACGAGAACCAGGGAATCTTCGGGGTGTTCGACAATCCGGACATGACCGAGCGCGACCCGAAGGGCTCGTACAGCGCGTTCGAATCGTTCAAGGAAGTCGTCACGCGGTTCCCGGAGTCGAAATACGCCGAGGATGCCGCGGCACGGATGCGTTTTCTGGTCAATTCGCTGGCGCAGAACGAAGTACATGTCGCGCGCTACTACATGAAGCGCGGGGCGTACGTAGCGGCGGCCAATCGCGCCCAGTACGCGGTGCAGAATTACCCGAACGCGCCGGCGATCGAAGAGGCCGTGTTCATCATGGTGAAGGCCTACGACGCGCTGGGAATGGACGACCTGCGCAACGCAGCCGATCGCGTCATGCGCAAGAATTTCCCGGACAGCAAGTACCTGAACCCCAAGGGATACAAGCGCGACGTCCCGTGGTGGAAGCTCTGGGATCCCGACTGGTGACCGGCTAGAGCCGAATCCCCTCGTCCGCTGCGTAGCTGCGGATGACCGATTCGATGTCCTCGTCCGGCTTGAATCCCATCGCCAGCGCGCGCGGCGTCCGGAACCGCACCGGCCATGTCTTGACGATTTCGCGAATGCGCGGATCCGGCACCCAGCGGACGCGCTCCGCGAACTTGCGGTCCGTCACGCGCGCGAGCGCTTCGAGCATCTGCGCGACGCTCACCGTGATACCGGGGAGATTGACGACCCGATTCAGACCCCACGCCGTCGCGGGCAACTCGTGCGCATGCATGAACGCTTCCGTCACGCGCCGCGGCGAGAGCAGCCATACACCGGTCTCCGGACCGACGGGGCAGTCGCTGGGCATACCGTTCAGCGGCTCGCGCAGGATGCTGCTCGCAAACGACGATGCGGCCGCGTTCGGTTTTCCCGCGCGTACCACGATCGTCGGCAGCCGCAGCGAGCGCCCGTCGATGAAACCCTTGCGCGAATAGTCCGACACCAGGTACTCGCTCGCGACTTTCTGCGCGCCGTACGAAGTCTGCGGGTTGGGCGTAGTCGAATCGTCCAGCTCCGCCGGAAGCTCGCCGCCGAAGGCCGCCACCGAGCTCGAGAACACCACGCGCGGCGGCTTCGCGCAGCGGCGCAACCGTTCGAGCACGAGCCGCGTCCCCTCGAGGTTGACGCGCATACCGAGCTCGAAGTCCGCTTCCGCGGCGCCGCTCACCACCGCCGCAAGGTGAAAGAGCGACGCCGTATCGGGCGTCACTACCCGCTCCAGCGTTGCGGGGTCCGAGAGATCGCCGCTTACTTTTTCGACGCGCGGGTCGGCCGGGCGCGGGGTCGGGAATCCGGTGTCGAGCAGCACCAGCTTCGAAATTTCGTGTGCGCCGCCGTCGGGCCCGGTCAGCTTGCCGCGAGCGAGCAACGCGTTGGCGAGCTTCGAGCCGAGAAATCCGCCGCCTCCGGTGATGACGACTTTCATGCCGGCATTTTAGCGAAGAAGGCTTCGACGTCCGACGCCTCGCGCGTGCGTCGCATCGGCGGCAGGCTGTCGAGGACCGTGCGGCCGTAGGCCTTCGATAGCAGGCGCGGGTCGCAGAGCATCAGCACGCCGCGATCCTGCGTATCGCGGATCAAGCGCCCCGCGCCCTGCTTCAGCGCGAGGATCGCCTGCGGCAACTGCGCTTCGAGAAATGGATTTCCCCCGCGCGCGCGCAGCGCTTCGATCCGCGCGGCGACGACCGGATCGTCGGGCGGCGCGAACGGCAGCTTATCGATCAGCACCACCGAGAGGGCTTCGCCGCGCACGTCAACGCCTTCCCAGAACGACGCGGCGCCAAGGAGCACGGCATTGCCGAGCCGCCGGAAGCGCTCGAGCAGCTCGCTGC
>DASYPC010000347.1:0-1527 GCA_036007105.1 Burkholderiales bacterium
GCGAAATCCGGCAGCTCGCGCACCGGCGCACCCACGGGTGGGGCGGAGGTGGCGGGCGCTGCGTGCGCCGGAAACACGGCGTGCTGCGGTTGAGCCGCAACCAAGGCGCCCAGCGTGACGACGCCGGCCGCGGCGAGCGCGCCTGTCCACTGTCTGCGGGTCATGCGGATGCTCCTTTTCTGGTCATTCATTTCAGACCCGCGATGCGGCGCCGCGGTTCCCTTTTCTCGCGGGAGGGATTGGGTTACAGTCCGCGGCTCCACGAGCCTGCCGGACACCTCTCCATGAAAAGAACCGCGCTTTCCTTCCTCGCCGCCGCGACGCTCGCCTGCAGCGCGCTCGCCGAAGACAAGCCCGTCAACGCCGGGCCGTACGTTCCGTCGCCGCAGAGCGTCGTCACCGACATGCTCAAGCTCGCGGGCGTGAACGAGAGCGACTTCGTCATCGACCTGGGCTCGGGCGACGGGCGCATCGTCCTCACCGCCGCCAAGGTTTTCGGCGCGCGCGGGTTCGGCGTCGAGATCCAGGACAAGCTGGTCAAGCTGTCGAACGAGGCTGCGCAGAAGGAAGGCATCGCGGACCGCGTCAAATTCATCACGCAGGACCTGTTCAAGACCGATATCTCGCAGGCGACCGTGCTCACGATGTATCTGCTGCCGAACACGGTGAACATGCTGAAGGACAAGCTGCTCAGCGAATTGCGGCCCGGAACGCGGATTCTGTCGCACGACTACCCGCTCGCCGGCTGGGTCCCGGAGAAGTACGTGCAGATGGATCTCGAGGACAAGGTGGCGATCAGCGGGGTCACCACTACGCTGATCTACCTCTACGTCGTGCCGGCGAAAGTCGCAGGCGGATGGAGCGCAAAGGTTCCGGCGAGCGTGAGCAAGGGCCCGGTGCGGCTGGACCTGAAGCAGCAGGTGACGCGCGTGTCGGGATCGGCGCGCCTGGACGGCAGGGAGGTCGTGCTCGAGGATGTGAAGCTGAGGGGCGACCAGCTCAGCTTTCGCCTCGCCGGGATGAAGGGCACGTTCTCCGGCACGGTGAAGGACAACGCGATCTCCGGCACGTTCGACGGGGCTGGGATCAAGTCGGCCTGGAGCGCATCGCTCGGCAAGTGAAACTCAGGATCAACGCCGGAGAAACCTCTTTCGTCGTCGCCCTCGACGAAACTCCCACCGCGAAGGCGCTCGGCGAAGTGCTGCCATTCGAGTCAGTGGCGCAGACCTGGGGCGAGGAGGTGTATTTCGAAGCGCCGTTGAGCGCTGAACTCGAGCCCGATGCGCGCCAGGTGGTCGAGCCGGGCACGGCCTGCTTCTGGGTCGAAGGCTCCTCGGTCGCGCTGCCCTTCGGGCGTACGCCGATCTCCGGCAAGGACGGCAAACCAAAGCTCGCCGCGCGCTGCAACGTGCTCGGCCGCATCGTCGGCGATCCGCGAGTGCTGGCGAAGGTGAAGAGCGGGGAGCGCATTCGCATGGAAGCCGTCTGATGGAAAGAAAGCGCGTCAACTCGTCGAAGGTCCGCTCG
>DASYPC010000348.1:0-2030 GCA_036007105.1 Burkholderiales bacterium
TGGGCGAGATACGAAAAATCGATGTTCGCGCAGATGCCAGCGCGATCTGCGAGTGCAAGCTGGATGCGTCGCTCGACGGCAGTGGTCGGCACGATGACCTGCGGCGCGACGAACGGATCGCTTCCGGCTTGCGCGAGACGCCCGGTGAGCGCATCGAGCAGAATCTCGAACCGGTTGGAGAAAGTGATGCCGAGCATGCGATGCGCCTTGCGCGAGCGCATTATGGCGTGAGTCGAGGCTCATCCCGCGAGCCCGAGGATGTATATTCGGCCTATGCGCCAACTCGGGAAATTCGCGATCCGCCGGATGCTTGGCAAGGGGGCGTCGGGAATCGTCTACCTCGCGCTCGACACGTTCAGCGGCGATGACGTCGCGCTCAAGGTGCTCGACCCCGAAGTCGTCGCGGCGGAAGACTTCGACAAGACGCACACGAAGCAGTTTCTCAACGAAGCGTCGCTCGCCGGGCGGATCTCGCATCCGCATATCGCCTCGATCCTCGAGGCGGCCGTGGAAGAGCAGGGCGGCGGCTACATCGCAATCGAGTACGTGCCGGGCGGCGACCTCGCCCAGTTCACCGCGTCAGGCGCCCTGCTCGACGTGGACGACGCGCTCGAGGTCGCGTTCAAGTGCTGCGGAGCGCTCGACTACGCGTTCCGCCAGGGAATCGTGCACCGCGACATCAAGCCGGCGAATATCATGGTGTCGACCGGCACGAACATCAAGGTGGTCGACTTCGGCGCGGCGTGGCTGCAGATGGGCGAGCAGACCGAGAGCGGTATCATCGGCTCGCCCTTGTACATGTCGCCTGAGCAGATCGATGGGCAGCCGCTGACTTTCGCGAGCGACATGTTCTCGCTCGGCATCGTGCTCTACGAGCTCTTCACCGGGCGCCGCCCGTTCGCGGGCGAGAGCGTGCTCGAGCTGTTCGACGCGATCCGCAGCAAGGATCCGGCGCTGGCGAGCGCGCTGCGGCCGGGCATCAGCAGCGACGTCGACCGCATCCTCGCTCGCATGCTCTCGAAGTCGATCGCCGACCGCTACCCGAACTGGGCCGAGCTCGCGCTTGACCTCGCCGACGCGGGCCGGCTGCACGGGCATCAGCAGGCTGTCCCTGACCACGAGAAATACGTCGCGCTGCGCAAGAACCCCGTCCTGCGGCGCCTCGACGACGCCGAGATCTGGGAGCTCGTGCATGCCGGGCGCTGGTCGCGCGCCGCCGCGGGATCGGTCCTCGTGCGCGAGGACGAGCCGGGCTCGAGCCTGTTCTTCCTCGGCAGCGGCAGCGCGAAGGTGCTCAAGCAGGGGCGCCTGCTCAACGTGCTGCAGACGGGCGAGTATTTCGGCGAGATGGCCTACATCAAGGGCGGCGCCATGCCGCGCCAGGCGACGGCGGTCGCAGCCACCGACGTCGTGCTCGCCGAGTTCGAGCCCGCCGCGCTGCAGAAGGTCAGCAGGAACTGCCAGCTGCGGCTGGTGACGGCGCTACTGCATTCGCTCGTCGACCGGCTCGCGCTCAGCAACGAGCGCCTGGCGCGCGTCCTCACCTGACGGCAACGCGCTCAGACGGTCGCGAGAACGATATCGCGATCCCCGCGCCGGGGTCGTACTATCTGGTCCGCCCCAAGGGCCCGGCGCCGCAGAAGGTGCTTGCTTTCCGGGCCTGGATGCTGGAAGAGAAAAAGCGCAAGCGGTAGAGCCAATCGTTCCGAGGAGGAAATCGACCATGTGGAGAAGCGTACTGTCTGCGTTGGTGATCCCGTGCGCAGCGCTTGCGCAGACGCCGGCGGACCGCTGGAATCTCGCCGATCTCTATGCGACGGAGGCCGCGTGGCATGAGGACGCGGCCCGGCTCGAACGCCAGCTCGCGGAATTCGGCAGCTGCCGCGGCCAACTCGGCCAGTCCGCGGCGCGATTCAAAGCCTGCCTGGACCTCAACGCGGATCTCGGCAAGCGCTTCCGCAAGCTCTCGACCTACGCCTCGGAGACGTTCGCCGAGAACACCGCCGCGCCTTCCGGCATGGAGCTGCGGC
>DASYPC010000349.1:0-3131 GCA_036007105.1 Burkholderiales bacterium
GTGATCGGCGCCATCGAGCCGGTCAGAGGCAAGACGCCGCCGATCTTGACCGGGCAGGCGGCCTGCGCCGCGGCTTCGCCGATTGCAAGCAGGCCCAATGCCAATACCGCTGCGAAGCGAATCGTTCCGTGCATGGAGTTCCTCCGGGGCGAGTGGCGCAGTTTAGTCGCCGGCGTGGCGCGAGACAACGGCCGCTTCGCCGATCAGGCCGCGCGGCCGGTACAGCAGCACCAGGATCAGCAGCAGGCCGATCAGGATCACCTGGATCGCCGCCCCTTGCGCAGCGTGGCTCGGCGGCACGAGCTTGGTCACCGCAACGCCCGAAGCTGACCAGATCGTCCACACCACGAGCGCCCCGAGCAGCGCCCCGCGGTTGTTCCCGCTGCCGCCGGCAATGAGCATGGCCCAGACCTGGAACGTGAGGATCGGCAGGAAATCGAACGGGCTGACGAAGCCGATGAAGCTCACGTAGAGCGCACCGGCGAGGCCCATCAGCGTCGAGCCGAGCACGAACGCTTCGAGGCGAAATCCGCGCGCGCTCTTGCCGAGCGCGACCGCGGCGGTCTCGTCTTCGCGAATCGCCTTGAGGACGCGTCCCCACGGCGAGCGCAGGATCCGCTCGAGCGCCGCGTACACCGCCCCGACCAGCGCCGCGAGCAGGCAAAGGAACCATAGATTGAAGCTGAGCGGAGTATCGAAAACGCCGGCGAGCGGCTTCGGGATGCGCGAGAGTCCCTGCGAACCGCCGGTGAGCGCTTCCCAGTTGAGCGCCACGAGCTGGATCGAGACTGCAATGCCGAACGTGGCGATCGCGAGGTAATCGCCGCGCAACCGGATCGTCAGAAGACCGATGAACCACGCCGCAAAAGCGGTAGCCGTCATGGCCGCGGCGATGCCGACCAGCCACGGCAAGCCGAAGTTGCCGAGGTATTGCGGCTGCGGCGCGGCCGTCAGGATCGCATGCGTGTAGGCGCCGATTGCATAGAAGCCGACGATGCCGGCGTTGAACAATCCGGTGAATCCCCACTGCAGGTTGAGCCCGAGCGTGAGGATTCCGAGGATCAGCACGATGCAGGCGAAGAAGACGAGGTAGGAGAAGACTCCGGTCAGCATGCTCGGCGCCTACGCCCTCTCGCCGAAAAGACCTTGCGGCCGCACCAGCAGCACCAGCAGCAGCACGAGGAACGGCATCGCGGTCTTGTAGCCGGCGCTGATGAAAAGCAGCGACAGGTTTTCGGCGAGGCCGACCAGCAGGCCGCCGATCACTGCGCCGGCGAGGCTGCCCGTGCCGCCGAGAATCGCCGCCGCGAACAACGCGAGCAGCAGGTTGAATCCGATCTCGGGATGAAGCTGCGGTGTGAGCCCGGCGAAAACCCCTGCCAGCGCTGCCAGCGCACCCGAAATAATCCAGGTCCACCGGACGACTGCGTCGACCTCGACGCCGCACACCTGGGCAAGCGGCGGGCTTTCGGCCATTGCGCGCATCGCCATGCCGGTGCGGCTGTAGGTGAGGAACCCGTGCAGGCAGACGACCACCACCAGCGCAAGCGCGAGGATGAAGATCTGATCGGGCAGCATCCGCACGCCGGGCAGCAGCTCGACGCTCATTTGCAATTCGCGCGTGTAGTAATGCGAGCCGTGTCCCCAGATCAGCACGACCACGTTGCGCATGACGAGCGCAGCGCCGAAGGCCGCGAACACCATGGTGAGCGGATGCGCGCCGCGGCGGCGCAGGGTGCGGAACACCAAGTGATCGACCGCCCATGCGACCAGCCCCGTCATGAGCGCTGCGAAGGCGGCTGCCGCGAGCAGCTGCCATCCGAAGGAAAACGGTCCGGTCGGTGTGCCGGGTCCCGCGAATGCGGTGAAAACGAGCGCGAGGTAGGCGCCCCACGTCAGCAGCTCCGAATGCGCGAAGTTGGCGAACCGCATGATCTGCAGCGTAAACGACACGCCGATCGCACCGAGCGCGATGATCGCGCCGGTAAGGATCCCGTCGGCGATCGCCTGGCCGATCACGCCCGCGCCCGCTTGCCGCCGAGAAACGCCTCGGCGACGGCCGGATTGGTCAGCAGGTCGGCAGCCCGGCCCGCAACGCGGTTGCGCCCTTCGGCGAGCACGTAGCCGCGGTCCGAGACGTGCAGCGCAGCCTTTGCGTTCTGCTCGACCATCAAGATCGCAACACCCGATTCGGCGAGTCGTCGCAGCAAGCGAAACACATCGCCGACGACCTGCGGTGCGAGTCCTGCGGTGGGCTCATCGAGCAGGACCAGCTGCGGCTCGGTCATCAGCGCGCGGGCGATCGCGAGCATCTGCCGTTGTCCTCCCGAGAGTGCGCGCGCAAGCTGGCGGCGCTTCTCCGCCAGCACCGGAAAGAGCGCATAGGCGCGCTCGAGCCGTGCGGCGAGCTCGCCGCGCACGGTGTGCCCGCCGACCTTGAGATTTTCGTGGATCGTGAGCGTGGTGAAGACGTTTCCGGTCTGCGGCACGTAGCCGATTCCGGATGCGACGACGCGATGCGCCGGCAACGCGGTGATTTCACGCCCCCCGAGCTCGACCCGTCCGCTTTCCGGGGCGATGAGGCCGGCAATCGTCTTCAGAAACGTGCTCTTGCCGGCGCCGTTCGGGCCGATCAGCGTGACGATCTCGCGCGACGCCACGTCGACCGACACGCCGTGCACGACCGGCAGGCCACCTGCGTAGCCGGCAACGACGTCGGTCGCGGTGAGGAGCAGCGCGCTCATCCGGGCAGGTCCCCGAGATACGCATCGAGCACGCGCGGGTCGCGCCGCACGCCGGCCGCGTCGCCGTCGTAGATCACTTTGCCCTGCGCCATCACCACGATCGGCTCGCAGACGCTCATTACGAGATCCAGGTTGTGCTCGATGACGAGGAACGTGATGCCGCGCCTGTTGAGCAGCACGATGCGCTCGATCAGCGTATCGAGGAGCGCCGGGTTGACGCCGGCCGCCGGTTCGTCGAGCAGCACGAGCCGCGGCTGGATCATCAGCACGCGCGCGAGCTCGAGCAGCTTCTGCTGGCCTCCGGAGAGCCGCCCGGCGAGCTCGCCCGCTTTTTCCGCAAGCGCGCACAGCTCGAGCACATCCATCGCCCGCTCGCGCGCGGCACGC
>DASYPC010000350.1:0-2906 GCA_036007105.1 Burkholderiales bacterium
GTGCCGGCACCCGACGAGGCTGACGAAACCTACAAGCAACGCGTCATCGGCCCGTATGCAGAGTTCGATGAGCGGATCAAGGCGATCCGCATTTTGGGCGAAGCCCCGGCCAAGCGTGTCGCCGCGCCGGCATCCAAGACCAAGAAAGCGCGCCCGTGACCGGTGCAATGTCGTCGGCACCGGCTTGGCAGGCGGTTGCGACGGCGAACACCAACGTGGCGGTTGACCTCGCGCGCATCTTCGGTCCGGAGGGGCCGCTCGCGCGCGAGCTTCCTGCGTATCGCTTTCGCGAGCAGCAGCTCGCGATGGCCGACGCGGTCGCGCGCGCGATCGACGAGCGGGGCCAGCTGCTCGCCGAAGCCGGTACCGGCACCGGCAAGACGTTTGCCTACCTCGTCCCCGCCCTGCTCTCGGGCGGCAAGGTCGTTGTGTCTACCGGCACCAAGACGCTTCAGGACCAGCTTTTCCAGCGCGACTTGCCGCTGGTCCGCGATGCGCTCAAGGTACCCGTCACCGTCGCGCTGCTCAAAGGCCGGGCGAACTACGTTTGCCACTACCATCTCCAGCGCGCCCGGCAGGAGGGAACCTTCGCCTCGCGCGCCGATGGCCGCTATCTCAAGCGGATCGAGTCCTTCGCGCGCACGTCGACGACCGGCGACAAGGCCGAGCTGGCGGACGTCCCCGACAACGCCGGCATCTGGGCGCAGGTCACCTCGACGCGCGAGAACTGCCTTGGCAGCGAGTGCCCCAACTACGGCGAGTGTTTCGTCATGAACGCGCGCAAGGAAGCGCTCGCCGCCGACGTCGTCGTCATCAACCACCACCTGTTCTTCGCCGACGTCGTGCTAAAGGACGAGGGACTCACCGATCTCCTGCCGGCTTGCAATACGGTGATTCTGGACGAGGCGCACCAGTTGCCCGATACCGCGACGCTTTTCTTCGGCGAGGAGTTGAGCGCGGGAGCGCTCTCCGAGCTCGCACGCGACGCCGAAATCGAGGGACTGAGGGCTGCGCGCGATTACGCGCCGCTGCCCGACGCCGCGCAGGGCGTCGCGCAGGCGCTGCGCCGGGTGCGGCTTGCGGCCGGCGAGGCGCCGGGCAAGTCTCCGCGTGCCCAAGTGCTGCGCCGACCGGATTTTTCCGCTGCGCTCGACGCGCTGGCCGCAGCGCTCGAACTTCTCGCCTCCGAGCTTTCGGGCCAGGCAGAGCGCAGCGACCCGCTGGCGCTATGCGCGCAGCGTGCGGCCGACGCCGTGGCACGCCTCGCCCGCTGGCGCGATGGCGACGATCCCGACTGGATCCGCTGGATCGACGTCACGACCCGCGGTTGGCAGCTGCACGCCTCGCCGCTTTCGATCGCGGACATTTTCTCGCGCCAGATCGCCGACACGGCCCGCTCGTGGATCTTCACGTCGGCCACGCTTGCCGTCGGCGGCGACTTCACACTCTATCAGCGCGAGCTCGGTCTCGCGCAGGCCGCCACCGGCTGCTGGGACAGCCCCTTCGATTACCCCGCTCAAGCGCTGCTCTACCTTCCGCGCGAGCTGCCCGAACCGAACAGCTTCGAGCATACCGATGCCGTCGTCGCCGCGGCGCTGCCGGTGCTGAAAGCGAGCCGCGGGCGTGCATTTCTGTTGTTCACGACGCTGCGCGCTCTCGGCCGCGCCCGCGAAACGATCGCCATCGCGCTCGCGCGCGAAGGTTTCGATTATCCGCTGCTCGTGCAAGGCGAAGGCTCGCGCAGTGAGCTTCTGTCACGGTTTCGCGTGCTTGGCAATGCTGTGCTGCTCGGCAGCCAGAGCTTCTGGGAGGGCGTCGACGTCCAGGGCGAGGCGCTGTCGCTGGTCATCATCGACAAGCTCCCATTCGCGCCACCGGACGATCCGCTGTTCGCCGCGCGGCTGGAACATATTGCGCGCGCAGGCGGCAATCCGTTTCTCGAGTACCAGCTGCCGCAGGCCGCGATCAGCCTGAAGCAGGGCGCAGGGCGATTGATCCGCTCCGAGTCGGATCGCGGGGTGCTGATGATTTGCGACCGCCGCCTGGCCGACAAGCCCTACGGTCGCCGGATTCTCCAGGCCCTGCCGCCGATGCGCCGGACGCGCGAGCTAAGCGACGTGATCGCGTTCTTCGCTCAGACGCCGCCACCTAACGAGTAGCCTGGGCTGACCCGGGAATGCCCGGGGCGGACCTCGCGAGTGTTTGGTCGAGGGTTTCGCCCTGAGCCTTTCCTGAGCAACGTCGAAGGTGGCTCAACCCGGGTTACGACGCCTCCTCCGCCCTGCGGCATCGTCACCAGAACTTCCACCACGGCTTGGCGGAGGTCGAATCTCCCGGGGGCAGCGGGACCTCCCCCTTCGGCGACCAGAAGTTCCACCAGGGCCGAGCATCGGCCATAAGATATTTGCCGTTGGGGAATGTGTCCTTGAGAACGCGCTGCGCATCGTCGCGCAACTGCGTCAAGCCGAGCTTGTCGTAGCTCCTCACCATAAGGATCAAGGCATCCTCGTTTGCCGGCGTCTGAGGGAAATTGAGCAACGATGCCTGCGCCCTGTTCGCGGCCGCAACGTAAGCGCCGCGACGATAGTAATAGTCGGCGACGTGCACTTCGTAGCTGGATAGTGCGTTGGTGAGATAGCGCATACGCTCGACCGAGTCGGCCGCGTACTTGCTCTCAGGAAACCGTGCGACGAGCTCCTTGAATGCGCCGAACGATTCCCTGGTCATCTTCGGGTCGCGCTCCGACAGATCCTGTTCGACCACGTAGCCGAACAGTCCCTGGTCCTCGCGGAAGTTAACGACGCCTTTGAGGTAGTAGGCGTAGTCGACGTTGGGATGATTGGGATAGGTGCGGATGAAACGGTCGCAGGCCGCGATCGCCGCTGCGGTTTCATTGGCCCGGTAGT
>DASYPC010000351.1:0-3120 GCA_036007105.1 Burkholderiales bacterium
AACCAGACGCAATCCGATCCTTGCGTGCGACTGTCGAACGCCGGCTTCGCGGCGAACCAGCGGAAGAAATCGAGCGCGCCGGACTCCCACGCCGAGCGCGCGAGCTCGCGCTCCTCGCGCGTCGTGCCGAGCCGCGCGCGCATCTCCCAGCGCGCCTCGGCGAGCGGCAGGAACGGCGCATCGAGCCGCGCGACGAACCCGTCGCCGGGACCGGCCGTCAGCGTCTGCGTGCGCACCAGGTTGACGTGCGCGTAGCGGTGCACTTCGTCGTCGCTCACGTAGACGGTCCAGTTGAACGGCGAGACGGCGCGCGGGTAGGCGCTGATTTCCGCGTTCGCGCGCCCGAGCGAGGCCGCGTGGCGCGCGGCGAATTCAAGCGCTTCGCTCTTCGCCCAGCCCTGGAACAGCACGTAGCCGGCCAGCACGGCGCAGGCCGCGATCGAGGGCATGCGCGACCGGTAGCGCAACGCGGACGCGAGCAGCCCTGCGAGGATGATTCCGGTGAACCACGGATCGATGATGAACGTGGTGCCCCACGCGAAGCGCGCGTTCGAGAATGGCGCGAGGATCATCGTGCCGAAGCTGGTGATCAGGTCGCCGGCGATATGCGCAACGATCCCGAGCAGCGAGACGCCGTAGAGCGCGCGCCAGCCGCGCGGCTCGCGCAGGATTTTTGCGAGCACCCAGGCGACGGCGATCGCCCACAGCGGCGCGAGCAGGATCGAATGCGTCGCGCCGCGGTGATGCATCAGGTATTCGACCGGGCCGATGAAGCCGATCACGAAATCCAGGTCCGGGAACGCGCAGGCGAAGAACCCGGCAGCGATGCGTCGCGGGATCGAGCGCGGCGGCGCGTCGCGAGGGACGGTTGCGCGCGCAAGAAGCGCCCCCGAGAGCGCGTGCGTGAGCGTATCCACTAGCGCGCGGAAAAAATGGGGTCCGTCCCTATTTTTCCAGCCACTCGGGGCAGGGCAGCCCCTTTTCCTTCAGGAACGCCGGGTTGAAGAGCTTCGACTGGTAGCGCGTGCCCGAGTCGGCGAGGATCGTCACGACGGTGTGGCCGGGGCCGAGGTCTCTAGCCAGCCGGATCGCGCCGGCGACGTTGATGCCGCTCGAGCCGCCGAGGCACAGCCCCTCGGTGCGCAGCAGCTCGAACACCACCGGCAGCGCTTCCGCGTCCGGGATCTGGTAGGCATCGTCGACCGGCGCGCCCTCGAGGTTGCGCGTCACGCGTCCCTGGCCGATGCCTTCGGTGATCGACGAGCCTTCGGATTTCAACTCGCCGTGCTTGAACCAGTGGTACATCGCCGCGCCCATCGGATCTGCGGCGGCGATCCGGATGTCGGGGCGCCGCTCCTTCAGGAACAACGCCGTGCCGGCGAGCGTTCCGCCGGTGCCGATCGCGCAGGTAAAGCCGTCGACCTTGCCGCCGGTCTGCCGCCAGATCTCCGGGCCGGTGCTGCGGAAGTGGCCTTCGCGATTGGCGGTGTTGTCCCACTGGTTCGCCCACAGCACGCCGTTCGGCTCGGACGCCGCGAGCTCCTTCGCCACGCGCTCGGAGACGTGCACGTAGTTGTTCGGGTCCTTGTACGGCACGGCGGGCACTTCCCGCAGCTCCGCACCGCACAGCCGCAGCATGTCCTTCTTCTCCTGGCTCTGCGTCTGCGGGATCACGATCACGGTGCGGTAGCCGCGCGAGTTGCCGACGAGCGCCAGGCCGATGCCGGTGTTGCCCGCGGTGCCTTCGACGATGACGCCGCCCGGCTTGAGCAGGCCGCGCCTTTCCGCGTCGAGAATGATGTAGAGCGCCGCGCGGTCCTTGACCGATCCGCCCGGGTTGAGGAATTCAGCCTTGCCGAGGATCGTGCACCCGGTGAGCTCGGATGCCTTGCGCAGCTTGATCAGCGGTGTGTTGCCGATGCTGGCGGCGAGGCCGTCGCGGAAATCCATGAGGCACTGTAGCAAGCGCATCCGTGCGGAGTAAAGGTGTCGCAGAATGCCGCCATGCGAAGCGCTGCGACCACCGTCCTCGTGCTGTCGGCGGCCTGCGCAATCGCGGCGCCGCTCGTCGGGCTCTTACTCGCGGGCAGGGCGATCACTCCGTATCTCATTTTCCCGCCGCGGACTGAGGCGCTGCCGCACGCACCCTTCGACTGGGGCGCGTTCATCGTGCTGTTGCTTCCGGTAATCGGGGTGCTTGCGCTCTACGGCAGCGCGATTGCACGTGCGCAGCCTTCTCAAAGAACGACGCTGGCGCAGCGCTTCCCGTGGTGGGGCTGGCTCGGGCTCGCGTTGATCGCGGCGGGATGGTTTCTTGCCTGGAACGACGTCGTTGCGGCCGGGTGGCGACGGCACACGTTCACGCCGCTGTGGCTCGGCTACATCCTGACGATGAACGCAGTTGCGCTGCGCCGCACCGGCCGCTCGCCGCTTACGCACCACGCCGTCTGGTTTCTCGCGCTCTTTCCGGTGAGCGCGGTGCTCTGGTGGCTGTTCGAGTACTTGAATCAGTTCGTCGACAACTGGTACTACACGGGGATTCAGGCGACGAGCGACTGGGACTATTTCATTCAAGCGACGCCGCCGTTCTCCTCGGTGCTACCCGCGGTCGCGAGCACCTGGGCGTGGCTCAGGTCGTTCCCGCGCCTCGATGTGATGACGCTACCGCCATTGCGCGGCCATCCGGCACTTGGCTGGGTAGCGCTCGTCGTCGGCGCATTGGGTCTCGCGGGCATCGGTGTCTGGCCCGATCTGCTTTACGCGATGCTTTGGCTCGCGCCGCTTTTGGTGCTCGCCGGGCTGCAGCAGCTGCTGCTCGGCGAGACGCTGTTCACATCGTTGCAGCGCGGCGACTGGCGGCCGATCCTGCAGCCCGCGCTCGCCGCGCTGGTCTGCGGAATCTTCTGGGAGATGTGGAACTACGGCAGCCTCGCCAAGTGGCATTACAGCGTCCCGTACACGCAGCGCTTCCATGTCTTCGAAATGCCGCTGCTCGGCTATGCGGGCTACCTGCCGTTCGGCGTCGAGTGCGCGCTGATCATGGACCTGGTTGCGCGGATCGTGGAGCGGCGGCCGCTGTGGCCGCTCGACCCGGGGCAGTCCGGCGCCTGAGCTTCCACG
>DASYPC010000352.1:0-20105 GCA_036007105.1 Burkholderiales bacterium
TCGCCGACCGGCGGCGCACCGAGATGACGAAGGAGCAGAAAGAGAATTTGTTCGGCGCAACCCAATATGCCCGGCGCTGAGCTGAAGGGGAAAGTCGCCTGGATCACCGGCGGCGGCAGCGGCATCGGCCTCGCCGGTGCGCTCGAGCTTGCAAAAGTGGGCGCGCAGGTGGTGATCTCCGGCCGCACCCAGCGCACGAACGAATCCGGGCTCGCGCAACTCAAAGCGGTCGGCAGCGCCGAAGCAATCCAGCTCGACGTCTCGGACAAGAGCGCGGTAACGCGCGTGGCGGCGGACATCGAGAAGCGCCACGGGCGCATCGACATCCTCGTCACCAGCGCGGGCACCAATATCGGCGGCGCCAAGCGCAACTTCAGGACGATGGCGCTCGAAGGCTGGGACGATGTCGTCGCGATCAACCTGAACGGCCTCTTCTATTGCTGCTACGCGGTGATCCCTGGCATGCGCGCCCGCAAGGACGGCCTGATCATCAACATTTCGTCGTGGGCCGGGCGCTACGCGAGCGTGCTGACAGGGCCGGCCTACAACGCGACCAAGCGCGCGGTGATCGCGGTGACCGAGTCGATCAACATGGAAGAGTGCGTGAACGGGATCCGCGCGACTTCGATCCTGCCGGGCGAGGTGGCGACGCCGATCATGGAAAAGCGTCCCGTCCCGCCGACGCCGGAAGAGCGCTCGCGCATGGCACAGCCGGAAGACTTCGGCGCCGCGATCCTGTTCGTCGCCACGATGCCGGCGCGAACCTGCGTGAACGAGGTTGTCATCGCGCCGACCTGGAACCGGTTTTACGTCGGCGGCCTGGAAAAATAGGGACGCACCCTAAAAATAGGGACGGACCCTATTTTTCTGCGCGTCACCCTGCCGTTCCTGGCGGGGTATTTCGTCTCGTACGTCTACCGTTCGGTCAACGCGATCATCGGGCCCGACCTTGCGCGCGAGTTCGGCCTGACGGCGGGCGGGCTCGGACTCCTCACCGGGATCTACTTCTTCGCGTTCGCCGCGTTCCAGCTTCCGCTCGGCGTGCTGCTCGATCGCTACGGGCCGCGGCGGGTGAACGCGACGCTGCTGCTCGTCGCCGCGGCGGGCGGATTGTGGTTTGCGCTTGCACCCTCGGCTGGACAGCTGGTCGCCGCTCGCGCGGTGATCGGGCTCGGCGTGTCCGGTTGCCTGATGTCATCGCTGACCGCATTCGCTCTCTGGTATCCGGCGGAGCGCATGGCGACGATGAATGGAATCGCGTTCGCTTCGGGAATGCTCGGTGCGCTCGCTGCCACCGTGCCGCTCGAGCTGCTGTTGCGGGTCCTGCACTGGCGCGAAGTGTTCTACGGGATCGTCGCGTTGACGCTGGCCGTGAGCCTCACGCTCTTTCTCGTGGTTCCGGAACGCGCGCCGGCGCGGCAGGGCGAGACGCTTCGCGAGCAGCTGCGGGGGTACGACACGATTGCCAGGGACCCGGCGTTCTGGCGCGCAGCGCTTTGCATCGGCGCGAGCCAGATGGCCGCCGTCTCGCTCGGCACGCTCTGGGTGGCGACGTGGCTGCGCGACGTCGCAGGGTACTCGCAGGCGGAGATCGCGCGCGGGCTGCTTGCGTTCGGCCTCGCAATGATCGCCGGCTATGTCGTGTTCGGCCGCGCCGCCGATGTAATGTCCCGGCGCGGCCAAAGCACGGTGCCCTTGCTTGCCGGCGGCATCGCTGCAGCTTCGCTTTGCCTTCTCCTTCTCGCGCTCGGGGTCCGAAGCGGCGCGCTCGTGCTATGGAGCATCCTCTTTTGCGGCTCTACGGGGGCGGTGCTGTCGTACCCGCTTCTTGCACGGCGCTACCCGAAGGAAATGGCGGGCCGCGTGAATACCGCGCTCAACGTGTTCGTGTTCATCGGCATGTTCAGCGGACAGTGGGCCGTGGGGATCGTGCTCAACCAGTGGCCGCAGACGCCCGACGGCTACGCGCCGGAAGCCTATCCGTGGGCGCTCGGGATCCTGTGGCTGATCCAGTTCGCCGGGCTCTCCTGGTTGTGGACGGGCCGGCGATCGTTCGAGCCGCGCGCCGTCTAGATCACGCTCGCTCCGCCGTCGACGGCGATGACCTGCCCGGTGATGTGACGCGACGCTTCCGAGGCGAGCAGCACGGCGAGGCCCTTCAGATCCTCGTCATTGCCCAGGCGCCCGGTCGGCGTGCCCTCGAGCACGAGCTTTCCCGTCTCGCCGAGCATCACGCTCGTCATCTTCGACGGAAAGAATCCCGGACAGATCGCGTTGACGGTGATGCCGTGCACGCCCCACTCGGCCGCGAACTGGCGCGTCAGCCCGACCACGCCATGCTTGGTTGCGTTATAGGAGATGGTGCGCACCACACGAGGGTCGCTCGCGGTAATGCCGGCGACCGACGCCACGTTGACGATCCGGCCCCAGCGGTTCGGAATCATCGATTTGGTCGCGACCGCCTGCGAGAGCACGAAGTTGGCGGTCATGTTGAGCGCAACCAGCTTGTTCCACGCTTCGAGCGGGTGCTCTTCGGCAGGCGCCGCCCAGACTGCGCCTGCATTGTTCACGAGCACATCGATCTTGCCGTAGCGCGCGAGGATTGCATCGACGATCGGCAGGATCTGCTCGCGCTTGCCGAGGTCGCACGGCCACGCGGTGGCTTCGATTCCCATCTTGCCCAGATGCGCGACGGCCTCGTCGAGCTCGTCCTTCTTTCTCGCGGTGAGCGCGACCTTCGCGCCCATCTCGCCGAGCGCTTCGGCGATCTGCAATCCGAGGCCGCGCGAGCCGCCGGTAACGATCGCGTTGCGGCCGCGAAGGTCGAAGAGCTGTTTCGTATTCATGGGAATCGCTCCGAGAGGCCGGTGCTAGTATAACCGCGGCATGTCGGCCCAAGTCTCGCTGCCCCACCGCGTAGGTGTCTATCTCGGGGTCGTGCAGTTTCTCTTCGCGATGACGTGGATCGTGTACGTGATTTACCTGCCGCAGCTCGCGGCCAAGGCGGGAATCCCGAAACAATGGATCTTGCCGATCTTGATGCTCGACCAGGCGATCTTTGCGGTGATGGACTGCGCGATGGGCATGGCGGCCGACCGCATGGCGCGCATCGCCGGGCGCGTGAGCCGCGCGGTGCTCGCGGTGACGCTCGCGTCCTGCGCTGCGTTTCTGCTGATGCCGATTGCGGCGCCGGCGGGGGGTGCGGGCGCGCTGGTCGTCCTGATCGTGCTTTGGTCGGTCACCTCGAGTGCGCTGCGCGCGCCACCTCTGGTGCTGCTCGCGAAGTATGCGCCGCCGGCGAGCCAGCCATGGCTCGCGAGCCTTTCGCTTCTCGGGCTCGGGGTTGCGGGCGCCGCTGCGCCGTATGTCGGCATGATGCTCGCCGGCCTCGATCCGCGCATCCCGTTCGCGATTGCAAGCCTCGCGCTCGGCGCGGCGACGCTGGGAATGCTCTGGGCGGAAAAGACGCTAGCGCATGCGGAAAAAGCCGGCGCGTCGAGCAGTGCGGGATTCTCGTTCGATGCGCTTGCAGTCGCATTCCTGGCAGCGGTGCTTCTTCTCGCGCTGGGCATACAGATCCATGTCGCGCTCGGCAGCGTGCCGCAATATCTGCGCTTTGCCAAAGCGACGGAGCTGGCGCACTTGCTGCCGATGTTCTGGGTCGGGTTCAATCTTGCGATGCTCCCTGCAGGTTTCGCGGCGCAGCGCTACGGTGCGGTGCCGCTCATGGCTGCGGCGGGGATTGCAGGGGCGGGTGCGCTGTTCGCCGCGGCGCAGGCCGGGGGCCTACCGTCGCTCGTTGCGTTCCAATTGCTTGCCGGTGGTGCGTGGGCATGCGTGCTGGCGGGAGCCGTCGGCGCGGCACTCTCGATTGGCCGCGCGGGCCGCGAGGGGCTTGTTGCCGGAGGTGTGTTCGCGCTCATCGCGCTCGCGACCTTTACGCGCATGGCGTTCGTATATTTCGAGTTGAACAAGAGCGCGGACTTCACGAGTGCACTCGCCGTTGCCCCTACAGCTGCATGGCTCGTCGCCGGGGTACTGCTCATCGTCGTTACGACGACCGTTCGGAAGAAACAGGGATATAGGCCATGACAGTCATGCTGAGCGGAATTCATCACTGGCCCGCGCAGGAGCGCGTGGTCTACGGAAAGCCTGCGGCAGAGGCGCTCGTCGATGAAGTCAAGCGAGCCGGCGCGCAGCGCGTGTTCGTCACGACTACGCGCTCGATCACGAACGGCGCGCTCGTCGGGCGCGTCGTTTCCGCGCTGGGCGAGCGGTTCGCCGGCAAGTTCGATGCGATCGCTGCGCACAGCCCGCGCGAGGGCGTGATCGCCGGCGCGGAGGCGTTGCGCGCGTCGCGCGCCGACCTTGTCGTCGCGGTCGGCGGCGGCTCGGTCATCGACGCGACCAAGGTGATGTTCCTCGCGATCTGGCGCAACGCGCGCTCCGTGCAGGAGCTGTCGGCCCTGGCCGGCGTGCGAGGCGGCGCCAATCCGGAGGCGAGCGCATGGAGCGCGGATCCGCAGCCGCTGCGCATGATCGCGATCCCGACCACGCTTTCCGCGGCAGAGTTTTATACGAGCGCCGGCGTCACCGATCTGCAGCGCCACGTCAAGCAGATGTACTCCCATCCGCTCGCGGTGCCGAAGGCCGTGATTCTCGATCCCGCGGCGACGCTCGAGACGCCGATCGACCTGCTGCTTTCGACCGGAATGCGCGCAGTCGATCACGCGGTGGAAGGCTGGTGCTCGGTGCGCGCAGCACCGATCGCCGATGCCTGCACTCGCGAATCGATGAGGCTGCTTGCGGATTCGCTCGCGCGCATCCGTCGCGACGCGGGCGATCTGGAAGCACGCAGCCTCGCGCAGCACGGCATGTGGCTTTCGCGCATCGCCACCATGGCCGGCATTCCTTATGGTGCGAGCCACGGCATTGGCTATCTGCTCGGCGGCGGGCGCGGTGTTCCGCACGGCATCACATCCTGCGTGACGCTGCCGGCCGTGCTGACCTGGAACGCGTCGGTGGGTGCGCCGTGCCAGGCCCAGGTCAGCGAATCCTTCGGCGGCGCCGGTGAGCCGGCCGGAGAGGTGCTGCGGCGGTTCGTCGCCTCGCTCGGGCAGCCGGTGCGGCTGCGCGACGTCGGCATCGCGCGCGACGAGCTTCCGGCAATCGCTGCAGCCTGGGACGGAACCGGACCGATCGCGACCAATCCGCGGCCGGTGCGCGGCAAGGACGACCTGCTCGAAATCCTCGAGATCGCCTACTGAAGCGTTCGCAGCGCCGCGGCGAGCCGCTCGTATTGCGGTACCGAGTTGTAGAGCTGCGCTGAAATGCGCAGCAGGCGCCGCGGCCAGCGCGGCCAGGTGATGACCGGAACCTCGATCGCGTGCTCCGCGAGCAGCCGTTCCTGCAGCGGATCGAGGTGCAACGCATCGGGCGCGCTCGCACCTTTCCCATTCGCAAGCGGGACCGAAACCAGTGTGCCGATGAGGTCCTCCGGCGCGGGAGGCTCGATCGCAAGCGCTGCGCACAGGATGTGCCGCGCGCCAAGCGCGAGTTCGCGGTTCCGCCGCATCACCTCCGGCCAGCCTCCGGGCAGCAGCGACCCCATGAAGTGCAGCGCCTCAGGGACGCAGAGCGAAGCCGTGGGATCGCCGGTGCCGGTCCAGCCGAATTCGATCAGGTAGCGCGAACGGTCGGTGCGCTCGGAATTTGCGCCGTGGCTGATGACGAGCGGGCGCACCAGATGCTGCCGGTCACGCCGCACGCACAGGAACGCCGCGCCCTTGGGCGCGCACACCCACTTGTGGCAGTTGCCGGTGTAGTACGCAGCGCCGACGCGGCGTAAATCGAGCGGCACCATGCCGGGCGCGTGCGCGCCGTCGACCACCGTATCGACGCCGCGCGCGTGCAGCTCCCTGACCAACGTCTCGATCGGCATGACGAGACCGGTCTGGCTCGTCACATGGTCGATCAGCGCGAGCCGGGTGCGCGGAGTCACGCGCTCGAGGATTGCGGCAACGATCTCTTCGGCGCTGCGCAGCGGGAAGGGCAGCGGAACAACGACGACCCGGGCGCCGCTCCGCTCGGCTGCATGTTCGAACGCGTTGCGGCACGCGTTGTATTCGTGATCGGTGACCAGCAGTTCATCACCGGGCTCGAAGCGCAGCGAATGAAGCACCGTGTTGACGCCGACGGTCGCGTTCGGCACGAAGACCAGATCGTCCGGGTGCGCACCGACGAACTGCGCCAGCGCAGCCCGCGCCGCATCGACCATCGCTTCCAGATCGCGCATGAAGAACTGGACCGGCTGGCGCTCGAGCCGCTCGCGCAGCCGCTGCTGCAACGCAAGCACTGCGCGCGGGCAACTCCCGAACGAGCCGTGGTTCAGAAAAGCGATCGCCGGGTCGAGCGGCCAGGTCGCCGGATCGATGACCGGCGCGTTCACCCCTTCAGCTGCAGAGACTTGTACTCGAGGAATTCCTCCAGCCCGTAGACGCCGGCCTCGCGGCCATGGCCGGATTGCTTGAATCCGCCGAACGGTGCATTCATGTTGAACGCGCCTCCGTTGACGTCGACCTGTCCCGCGCGGATGCGGCGCGCAACCTTCTGCGCGCGCTGCTCGTCCTTCGACCACACCGCACCGGCGAGCCCGTAGATGGTGTCGTTCGCGATCCGCACAGCGTCGTCCTCGTCCTTGTACGTGACGATCGAAAGCACCGGGCCGAAGATCTCCTCCTGCTCGATGGTCGAGCCCGGCTTTACCTTGCCGAACACGGTGGGCTTTACGTAGTAGCCGCCCGCCGGCACGCCTTCGGGCGCATCCGGCCCGCCGGTGAGGAGCTCCGCACCTTCCGCGAGGCCCTTGCGGATATAGCCGCGCACCCGATCGAGCTGCATCTGCGAAGAGAGCGGCCCGAGGCGGGTCGCTTCCGACAGCGGATCGCCCGGGGTGAATGCTTTCGCGACTTCGGCGGCGATCTTCGCCGCCTCCTCGTATTTGGACTCGGGCACCAGCATGCGCGTCAGCGCGGTGCAGGTCTGGCCGGAGTTCAGGTAGCACATGTTCACCGTGCTCTTCACTGCCGTGGCGAGGTCGGCATCGTCCAATACGACCGAGGCGCTCTTGCCGCCGAGCTCAAGCGCAACGCGCTTCACGGTCTGCGCCGCGAGCTCGGAGATGCGCTTGCCGGCGCGAGTCGAGCCGGTGAACGAGATCATGTCGACCTGCGGATGATTGACGAGCGCCTCGCCCGCAGAAGGGCCGAATCCCGTGACGAGATTGAACACGCCTTTCGGCAGTCCCGCCGCATCGATCACTTCGGCCAGGATGAATGCGTTGAACGGCGCGATCTCGGACGGCTTGAGCACCACAGTGCACCCGGCTGCGAGCGCCGGCGCCACTTTCAGCGTGATCTGGTTCAGCGGATAGTTCCACGGCGTGATCGCGCCGACCACGCCGACCGGGTCGCGCACCACGAGCGAATTGCCGACGCGCTCTTCGAACTTGAATTCCCTGGCGAGCCGCGCATAGTTGGCGAAACCCGCGATCGGCAGTCCTGCCTGGATGCGGGTCGACAGCTTCACCGGCATGCCGACTTCCTGCGAGATGGTCCTGGCGATCTCGTCGGCGCGCGCCTTCAGTCCGTCCGAGATTTTCTGCAGGTACTCGGCGCGTTTTTCGACCGGGGTCGCGCTCCAGCCCTCCAGCGCGCCGCGCGCCGCGGCGACCGCCGCTTCGATGTCGGGCGCGGCTCCGGCCGGCACCTTGCCCATCACCGCGCCGTCGCCGGTACCATGCACGTCGATCGTTTCCTTGGAGGAGGGCGCGACCCATTGGCCGCCGATGTAGAGCTTGTCGCGCAGAATCATGGGAATTTCCTTGCCGATCAGGAGATGAGCGCTACTGTACCGCGTGCCGCTGCCGCACCGCAACATCCGCAGGCTTGACAAAGCCCGGTCTTTATGTCGAAATGTTTAGACATATGAACATGAATGCCGGCCAGTGAAACGCAACTACATGCGCACGATCCCGAAGGAATGGCGCGCGCTCGCGAAAGTGTTCGTCGCGCTCGGCGACGAGCATCGCCAGCGCATCCTGCTCACATTCGAGAAGGGCGAGCGGCTCACCGTCGGCCAGATCGCCGAGGTCGCCACGCTGTCGCGCCCCGCGGTTTCGCATCATCTGAAGATCCTGCGCCAGGCGGGCGTGCTGGAGGCGCAGCGGGAGGGCCGCGAGGTGTACCTGCGAATCAACCGCGAGGTGCTCGAGGAAACGCTGGCGACCGTCCTCGATTACGTTCGGGCCGAGGGCTGACCGATGAGCGAGAGAAGCCAGTTTCGCCTGCTTGCCGAGCGCCGGTTCCTGCCGTTCTTCCTGACGCAGTTCTTCGGCGCCGCGAACGACAACGTGTTCAAGTTTGCCTTCACGGTGCTCGCGACCTACAGCGCGGCGCAGTGGGGCGGGATGGATCCGAAGTCGGCAGGCGCGGTGATCGGCGGCATCTTCATCCTGCCGTTCGTGCTGTTCTCCGCCACTGCGGGCCAGCTCGCCGACCGCTTCGAGAAGGGCGCGCTGATCCGCTTCGTCAAGAACCTCGAGATCGCGATCATGCTGGCGATCGCCGCGGGCTTCGTCGGGGAGATCGTGGCGCTGCTTTTCGCCGGCGTGTTCCTGATGGGCTTGCACTCGACCCTGTTCGGTCCCGTGAAGTACGCGTATCTGCCGCAGCACCTTGCGGAGGAGGAGCTTACGGGCGGCAACGGCATGGTCGAGATGGGCACGTTCGTCGCGATCCTCGCCGGCACGATCGTCGGCGGCGCGCTCGTCGCGCTGCCGGGTACCGGGCCGTACTGGGTGGCGGCCGTGTCCATCGCGCTCGCGGTGATTGGCCGCGTCGCTGCGGGGTTCGTTCCCCATTCGCCTGCCTCTGATCCGGGCCTGCGCATCAACTGGAACCCGGTCAGCGAGACCTGGGCAAATATCGGGCACGCGCGCACCAATCGCACGGTGTTCCTGTCGATGCTGGGGATCTCGTGGCTGTGGTTCTTCGGCTCGATCTTCCTCACCACATTTACCGGCTTCGCCAAGGAAACGCTGGGCGGCGACCAGAACGTCGTCACGCTGCTGCTCGCAGTGTTCTCGATCGGCATCGCCATCGGGTCGCTGCTTTGCGAGCGGCTCTCCGGCCACAAGGTGGAAATCGGCCTGGTGCCGTTCGGCTCGATCGGCATGACCCTGTTCGCAATCGATCTGTGGCTCGCGAGCGCCGACATGAAGCCCGTCGGCCTCGCCGGGCTCGGGGCGTTTGTCGCCGATCATGGCAACTGGCGCGTGATGGCAGACCTTTTTCTGCTGGCGCTCTTTGCCGGCTTCTACAGCGTGCCGCTCTACGCGCTGATCCAGTTGCGCTGCGAGCCTTCGCATCGCGCCCGCATCATCGCCGCGAACAACATCCTGAACGCGCTCTTCATGGTGGTCGCGTCGATCATGGCGGCGCTGCTGCTGCACGGCGGGATGACCCTGCCGCAGCTCTATCTCGTGGTCGGGCTGCTGAACGCGCTCGTCGCGCTCTACATCTACACGCTGGTGCCCGAGTTCCTGATGCGCTTCATCGTCTGGATGCTGGTTCACTCGGTCTACCGCCTGGAGAAAAGCGGCCTGGAGCGGATCCCGGACGACGGGCCGGCGGTACTGGTCTGCAACCACGTCAGCTTCGTCGATGCGCTGGTGATCGCGGCGGCATGCAGGCGGCCGGTGCGTTTCGTCATGGATCACCAGATCTTCCGCATTCCGGTGCTGTCGTTCGTGTTCCGCACCGGCAAGGCGATTCCGATCGCCTCGGCGAAGCAGGATCCTGCGATGATGGAGCGCGCCTTCGCGGAAGTGTCGAAGGCGCTGCGCGAGGGCGACGTCGTCGCGATCTTCCCGGAAGGCCGCATCACCGACACGGGCGATGTCTACCCGTTCCGGCTCGGTATCCTGCGAATCCTAGCGGCCGATCCGGTGCCGGTCGTGCCGATGGCGCTGCGCGGACTTTGGGGGAGCTTCTTCTCGCGCAAGGACGGCGCGGCGATGAGCAAGCCGTGGCGGCTGCAGCCGTTCGCAAAGATCGGGCTTGCGGTCGGCGCGCCCGTACCGGCCGCGGCCGTGACGCCCGAGGCGCTGGAAGCGAACGTTCTCGCGCTGCGGGGCGATTGGAGATAGGGGGCGACATGCAAGCAAGACACGAGATCCTCGACTGGGCGGAAGACGGGCGCATCGCGGCGCACGACCTGCGCCGTGCGCTGGAGCTGGTGGGTGCGCTGCCGGATGCGGGAGCCTGGCGCCAGTTTCTCGACAGGCTGCTGCTCTTCGCAGGAACCGTGCTGGTCGCTGCAGGCCTCATCTTTTTCCTTGCGTTCAATTGGAATGATCTCGGCCGCATGGCCAAGCTCGCCATGGCCGAGGTGCTGCTCATAGCAGCGCTCGCCGTTGCATGGCGGTTCGGGGTGGAGCACATTGCGGGCAAGGCGGCGCTGCTCGGCGCGGCTCTTTTCACCGGCGCGCTCTTCGCGCTCATCGGCCAGACCTACCAGACCGGCGCCGACACGTTCGAACTGTTCGCCGTATGGGCGCTTGCAGTCCTTCCCTGGGCCCTGGTGGCACGCTTTCCGGCGCTGTGGCTGTTCTGGATCCTGCTCGTGAATCTCGCCGCGCTTCTCTACCTGGGAACGCTCAGGAGCCCGCTGTGGTTTTTCGCCGGCAGCCAGCGCCAGCTCTGGCTGCTCTTCACGCTCAACACGGTCGCTCTCGTGGTGTGGGAAGGTCTGGCGCTCTCCGGCATCGCGTGGCTGCGCGAGCGCTGGAGCGTGCGGATCCTGGCGACCGCGAGTGGCGGCTTTGCCACCGCGCTCGCCACAATGGACATCGTGAACCAGCGTTCCTTCTCGGGCGTCCTGGTCTGGCTTGCATGGATGGCGGCGGCCTACATCCTCTACCGGCACAAGGTCAAGGATCTGTTCGTCCTCGCGGGCGGCGTGCTTTCGGTGGTGGTCGTCGTGAGCACCTTTGTGATCCGGCACTTCTTCCGCGCCGATGCGGGCGCGTTCCTCTTGATCGGATTGCTGGTGATCGGAATTTCTGCGGCGGGCGGGTGGTGGTTGAAATCGATCGCCGCCGAGGAGGCCAAATGAGCACCGCCGAGCTCTGGGCACGGCTGCGGCAGGCCGGGCTGGTACAGGGCGAATTATCCGAGGCGAACGGCGACCGCTCGCCCTGGTTCGTGCGTGTGATGCTCGGTGTGGCGGGATGGATCGGCGCGCTCTTCTTGCTGCTGTTCGTCGGCATCGGGATGAAGTTCATCATCGATAGCGCGAGCGCGTCGCTCGTCGCCGGGGTCGTCGCTTGTGCGGCTGCTGCGGTGCTGTTCAGCAAATTCTCCGAGAACGACTTCGCGGGGCAATTCGGGCTCGCCGTGAGCATCGCCGGCCAGGCGCTGATCCTGTTTGGTATCGCGGACGCGCTCGGGAGCAAAAACGTGGGGCCGATCGCGCTGCTCATGGTCCCGGTTCAGGCAGCGCTTTTTTGGCTGCTTCCGAGCTACGTGCATCGAGTATGGGCCGCAGCGAGTGGCGCGTGCGCAGTCGCGCTTGGGCTTGCTGACCTGGGACTCTTTGCGTTCGCGCCGGCGCTCGTTCTGGTCGCGTTCGCCTGGGTCTGGTTGAAGGAGTTCGATTTCGCGAAGCAGGGGACGCTCGCGCGGGCGGGCGGCTACGGGCTCGCAATCGCTGCGGTGGTGATCGCAGTGATGCACGGCGAGCTGTCGCTCCCGGCGATCCTCGACCGCCCGACGCCGCCGCTGGGAGGTTTGATCGGGCTGTGGATCGGCGCGGCGCTCACGGGGGCGGCGCTGTTGTGGGCCGTCGTTCAATTGCTCGCCCGCGAGGACGTGCCGCTCGAGTCCCCGCAGGGAAAGATTGCGCTCGTCGGCGTCATCATCCTTGCGATTGCGACGCTCAAAGCGCCTGGCATCGGGCCCGCGGCAGCGGTCCTCGTGATCGGTTTTGCCAACGGCAATCGGGTCCTCGCCGGGCTCGGCATCCTCGCCCTGCTCGCGTACCTCTCGCACTACTACTATGCACTGCAACTCACACTGCTGGAAAAATCGGCAGTGCTCGCCGCTACCGGCGTCGCACTGCTCGCGGCGCGTCTGGCGTTGCTTCGTTATTGGCCGGCATCGAAATCCGAAGAGGTGCCACATGCGTAAGACGGTCGCGATCGTCGCGGGACTCGCAGTGCTCGGCCTCGCGAATTTTTCGATCTACAGCCGCGAGCGCCTGCTCGCCGATGGGCGCATCGCGCTGCTCGAGCTTGCCCCGGTGGATCCGCGCTCGCTGATGCAGGGCGACTATATGGCGCTGCGCTTCAGGGCGTCGGACGACGCTTTCGGACGAAGCCCCAAGGAGGGACTCGGCGATGGCCGCATCGTGCTGCAGGTCGACGAGCGCGGAGTGGCAAAATTCAAGCGGTTCGACGACGGCACTCCGCTGGCGACGGACGAGCTGCGCATCCGCTACCGCGTGCGGGCGGACGAGGTGAAGTTCGCGACCAACGCGTTTTTCTTCCAGGAAGGGCACGCGAAAAGCTACGAGCGCGCGAGGTACGGCGAATTCCGCGTCGCGCCGGATGGGGAATGCCTGCTGACGGGCATGCGGGGCGAAAAGCTCGAGCGCCTGGGGGCGCCTTCGAAGCAGTGAGCCGAGGGGAAGGGGATCATGGTCATCGCGTTTGCAATCCTGGGCTTGATCGTCGGCGCCGGCATGGGCGAAT
The DNA here is from genome assembly GCA_036007105.1 of Burkholderiales bacterium. Classification (GTDB taxonomy): domain Bacteria; phylum Pseudomonadota; class Gammaproteobacteria; order Burkholderiales; family SG8-39; genus 2-02-FULL-66-14. The sequence continues at coordinate 12,812 of DASYPC010000352.1, forward strand.
TCTGGGGCGCGGCGATCGGCTGCGCAGCGGGCGCGTGGCTTGGCCATTGGCTGAAAAAGACGAAGCCTCCAGTCGACCCGCGGACACGGCCACCACACCCGCTGAAGCTTCCCCCGTGCGCGATGCCGCGTTCAATCGCAGCGAACCTGCGGCGCTCAATGAGGAGGTGCGATCCCTGGCACGGCGAGTCGCACATCTCGAGTCTGAGATCGTCCGGATGGGCGGATCGGCGATGACCGTTGCGAGTGCCGCGCCTGCCGTATCGATCGAGCCGGTGATTCCCGCCCCTGTCGTCGAAGAGCGGCCGATGGTTTCCGAGCCGGTTCCCGAGTCAACGGCAATACCGGTCGCAACGGCCGAGGCTGCGCCCGCGCCCGAGCCGGCCGCGCCACCCGCTGAACCCAATGCATTGTGGAAATGGCTTAGCGGTGGCAACACGCTCGTGCGCGTCGGCGTGCTGATTCTGTTCATCGGCGTGGCGTTCCTCGTGCGTTACGCCGGAGAGCATATTGATGTGCCGATCGAGGCGCGGCTCATTGGCGTCGCACTCGGCGCAATCGTTCTGCTCGTGCTCGGCTGGAGGCTGCGCGAGCGCGCCGGCGGCTACGGGTTGGTGCTGCAAGGGGGCGGCGTCGGCGTGTTGTATCTAGTCGTCTTCGGCGCGTTTCACCGATGGCATTTGGTGCCGCCGCAGCTCGCGTTCGTGCTTCTGGTTGTGATCGCGCTCGCTTCTGCGATTCTCGCGATCGCGCAGGACTCGCGCTCCCTCGCAGTCGCCGGTGTGACCGGCGGCTTCCTCGCGCCGCTTCTCGCGTCCACGGGGCAGGGAAGCCACGTGATGCTGTTCAGCTTCTATCTGGTGCTCGACATCGGGGTGCTGGTCATCGCCTGGTACAAGGCCTGGCGGGGCCTGAACCTTCTTTCGTTCGCGTTCACGTTCGGCATCGGCGCGATCTGGGGAGCGGAAGCGTATCGTCCCGAACATTTCGCGACCACCGAGCCGTTCCTGGTCGCGTTCTTCCTGCTCTACGTCGCAGTTGCAGTGCTGTATGCGTTACGGCGCGCACCGAGCTTGAAGGATCCGGTCGACAACATCCTGGTGTTCGGCAACCCGCTCGTTGCCGCCGGGCTGCAGTTCGGTCTCGTCAAGGAAATCGAATATGGCGCGGCGTGGAGCGCGGTTGCGCTGGGCGCTTTCTATTGCGTTCTCGCGCACCAGCTCTGGCGTCGCGAGCGCGAATCGCTGCAGCTGCTCGTCGAGTGCTTCATCGCGCTCGGCGTGGCGTTTGCCACGCTCGCGATTCCGCTTGCGTTCGACGGCCGCTGGACCGCGGCGAGCTGGGCGCTCGAAGGAGCCGCAGCGCTGTGGGTCGGGACGCGGCAGAACCGGCGGCTGCCCCGCTGGCTCGGCCTCGCGTTGCAGCCTGCCGCAGGCATCGCATTCCTTTCGGACATGCAAGGCTATTCCGCCGCGCTCGCGGTGCTGAACAGCGGCTTTCTCGGCGGCATGACGATCGCGCTGTCGGGATTGTTCTGCTCTTTGTACCTGGAGCGCACGCGCACCGGCAGTGGTTCGAATGTTCTTTCGGCGTTCCTGCTGCTCTGGGGAACTGCGTGGTGGCTCGGAACCGGCTGGTACGAGATTCACCTGTTCGTGCGACGGGACTGGAGCCCGGGCATCCAATTGCTGTACGCCGCCGGCGCGTCACTGCTGTTCGTGCTCGCCCAGCGCCGGCTGCAGTGGACGCTTGCGGCCTATGGCGCGCTCATCCTGCTGCCCGTCATGGCGCTCTGGACGCCGATGTGGACGGAAGCGTTTGCGCATCCGTTCGCCGACTTCGGCGTGGTCGCCTGGCCGGTGGCGTTCCTGGTCTTCTACTTTGTACTCGCCAAGGTGGAGAACGAGGTCGTGCGTGCGCTCGCCTCCGCGTCGCATTGCGTAGCGCTCTGGCTGCTCGCGATCGTCCTCGGATGAGAATGCGCGTGGCAGATCGATACTGCGGTTGGGGAGGGCAGGATCTGGGCCGACATCGGCCGGCCGCTCGTTCCGGCGTTGCTGGCCGCGTGGATTGCGTCGCGCAATGAGCCGAAGCACTGGCCGTTCGAGCCGCACCTGCGCGTGTATCTCGCCTATGCCCTTGCGCCGATCACGCTGGCGCTCTGGTTCTGGGTCCTGTACATCAATTTCGCGAGCAACGGCGACCCGGCGCCGCTGCCGTATGTGCCGCTCCTCAATCCGCTCGACCTCTCGATCGCGCTGATCGCGGTGATCTTCCTGATCTGGCAGCGCGCGCTGCTGCGCAACGATCCGCCCGCGTTTCTTCAGCAGGCGATTCGCGGCGCGCCGGTCTGGCTCGGCGCGACCGGGTTCATCTGGGCGAACGGCGTGCTGCTGCGCTCGCTGCATCACTATGCAGACGTTCCGTTCCACATGGATGCGATGCTGCGCTCGACGCTCGTGCAGACTTCGTTCTCGGTGTTCTGGTCGCTGCTCGCGCTCGGGGCGATGGTGTTCTCGAATCGCCGCGGCATCCGGCCGCTCTGGGTGTGCGGGGCGGCGCTGCTCGCCGTGGTGGTCGTGAAGCTCTTCATCGTCGATCTTTCGAAGATCGGCGGGATCGAGCGCATCGTGTCGTTCCTCGGGGTCGGAGTGCTGCTGCTCGTGATCGGCTACTTTGCCCCGGTTCCTCCACCGCGCAAGGAAGGGGAATCGCAATGAGGTCGCTTACGCTCGTGTCGTTGCTCGCGGCATCGGCGGCGCTTGCGCAACCGGCACGCACGCCTGAATTCGCGCGCTCGGCCGAGTTCACGCTGGAGGGCAAAGGCGCAATCTATTCGCTCGATCTGCCGGTCGAGGTCTACCGCGGCCTCGAGCGGAGGGACCTCGGCGACCTGCGCGTACAGAACAAGGCCGCGGAATTCGTTCCGCACGCGCTGGTGCGCCCCGCTGCGAGCGAGCGCAAGTCGGTACCCGCCCTCACGCTGCCGTACTTTCCGCTCCTCGGCGCCCCGGGACGCTCGGTCGAGGACATGACGCTGCGCGTGGAGCGCAGACCCGACGGCACGGTGAAGGCCGTCGTCTCGACGGGCGAACGCAGCGCAGCGACCCCTCGCACGGCCGCATACGTGATCGATGCGAGCGCCGCGACCGCTGCGCTGCGCGAGATGCGTTTCGATTGGGAGCCCGAGTCCGAAAGCACCTCGCTCGATCTGCGTATCGAGGCGAGCGATGACCTGCGCTCGTGGCGCAGCGTTGGTTCGGGCGTGCTGATGCAGTTGCGCCACGGCGACGCGCTGCTGGAGCGTCGCTCGGTCGAGCTTTCGCCGACGAAAGCCAGGTACTTCCGCATTTCATGGCGCGGGCAGGACGCGTGGAAGCTCAGGGGTGTCACCGCATTGCCGGTCGATGCAGTAGCCGAATCGCCGCGTGCCTGGCTGCGCGTGCAGGGAAGTGCGGGCCCGAAGCCGGGCGAGTATGTGTTCGAGCTGCCCACCAGCCTGCCGGTGGATCGCCTGCGCTTCGAGCTGCCGCAGGAGAACACGGTCGCCTCCAGCACGGTGATTGCTCAACCCCGCGCGGCGGGGCCGGAGCGCGTCGTTGCATCTTCCGTTCTCTACCGCATGGAGCACCGCGGCCAGAAGCTCGTCAATCCGGACTTGGAAATCGCTGCGACCGCCGAGCCTCGCTGGGTTCTGCGGGTCGACGCGCGCGGCGGCGGGCTCGGAAGCGGGGCGCCGGTGCTGCACGCGGGATACGTTCCGCACCGCTTGGTGTTCGTCGCGCGCGGCGAACCGCCCTTTCGCGTGCAATTCGGAAACAAGGACGCCGTTCCGGCGGCGCTTGCGGTGCAGACGCTCGTCCCGGGCTACGCCGCCGACAAGGAGATCCCGGCGCTCGCGGCGCGCCTTGGGGAAGTGCGCACGCATGAGATCGTGAAGCCGACTGCAGCCGAGGCCGCGCGCAGCTACGCAGGACAGATGGATGAGAAGAAGGTGTGGCTGTGGAGCGCGCTCGTGCTCGCGGTGCTCGTGATCGTAGCGATGGCGTTCAAGCTAACGCGGCAGTTGCCCGCGCCGGGCGAGCCGCCGAAGCCCCGGGTGCCCGGCGAAATCCGCTAGACGCGCGCGCAAGCGGCGTCGTCGAGCCGCTATACTTCGCGCCGTTCCCGTTTCCGGAGAAGCGAAATGGCGCGTCCAGCCAAGGCGGTGATCTGCCGCGAGCTCAACAAGCCCGTCGTCGTCGAGGAAATCACGGTCGACTCGCCCAAGCGCGGCGAGGTCATGGTGAAGATGACCGCCTGCGGCGTGTGCCACTCGGACCTTTCCGCGACCAATGGCACGATCGCGTTGCCGCCGCCGCTCATTCTCGGTCACGAGGCGTCGGGCATCGTGATCGAAGTCGGGGAAGGCGTGACCGCAGTCGCAGCAGGCGATCACGTTGTCGGCTCGTTCATCTATATGTGCGGCAAGTGCCGCTTCTGCTCCATGGGCCGTCCCGTGCTGTGCCTGGAGCAACACAAGGCGCTGATGACGCCGCTCGAGGGTACGCCGCGCACCAAGGACCGTGCGGGCAAGCCGCTCGGCATCTTCTCCGGCTGCGGCGTGATGGCCGAGTACGCCACCATGTCGGTGGAGAACGTCGTGAAGATCGATCCGCTGATCCCCCTCGAGAGCGCAGCGCTCGTAGGCTGCGCGGTGACCACGGGTGTTGGCGCCGTGTTCAATACGGCCAAGGTGGAGCCGGGCGCGATCGTCGCGGTGTTCGGCTGCGGCGGCGTCGGGTTGAACGCGATCCAGGGCGCGGCGATCGCGGGCGCAGAGCGCATCATCGCGATCGACACGATCGCGGCGAAGCTCGAGATGGCGAAGAAATTCGGCGCCACCGAGACACTGCTCGCGAGAGAGGGCGAAGACCTTGCCAAGGCGTTGAAGAAGATGACTGGCGGCGGACCGGACTATGCGTTCGAGTGCGTCGGCAACGGCGCGCTTGCCGAGGCTGCCTACCGCGCGATCCGGCGCGGCGGCAAGGCGGTGATCGTCGGCGTCGCGCGGCCCACCGACTCGACCTCGTTCAAGCCGATGACGATGGTGTTCGAGGAGAAGACGCTGCAGGGAAGCTACTTCGGCTCGTGCGTGCCGCGGATCGACTTTCCGCGCATGCTGCAGCTCAGCATGGCCGGCAAGCTCAAGCTCGACGAGCTGATTACGCGCCGCTACTCGATCGACGAAGCCCCGCAGGCGTTCGCTGATCTCGAGTCGGGCAGGAATGCGCGCGGGTTGATCGTCTTCTAGGATGGACATCGACTCGCCAGACGTGGTGGCGGAGGTCAAGTCCGCGTTCGAGCGCTATGAGCGCGCCATCAATGCCAACGACGTGGCGACGCTGAACGAGCTGTTCTGGAATTCGCCGCGGACCGTTCGTTACGGCACGGGTGAACAGCTCTACGGCCATGAGGCCATTGCCGGTTTTCGAGCGGCGCGGGACGCCTCCGACGTCAAGCGCGAGCTGCTTCGGGTCTTGATCACCGCTTTCGGGCGCAATCTTGCGACCGCGAGTTGCGAGTACCGGCGCCTCGGCTCCGGACGCCAGGGCCGGCAGATGCAGACCTGGGTGCGCTTTGCCGAAGGATGGCGCATCGTCACGGCGCATGTAAGCTTCAAGGACTGAATATGAAGACCCTGTCACGCCTTTTTGCCTGTCTGTTCGCTGCGCTGATCGCGCAGCCGGCGCTCGGCCAGGCTTGGCCATCGAAGCCACTCCGGCTGATCGTCACTTTTCCACCCGGAGGCACTTCGGATATCGCCGCGCGCCTCGTCGGCGAGCGCCTGGGCGCGCGCCTCGGCCAGCCGCTCGTACCCACCGGCGGTGGTGTGGCTGCAGTCATAGCACGCGCTTAGAGCGCGCTGCATGATTGTCTTTCCGGATTGAGCCTCGCCACGATCAGCCGCAAGCTTTCCCGGCGCGTCGCGCCCCTGACGTTCAGCCCGCCGGTCACGCACGTCTACAACCCACTCGACTACGCGCGCGCGCCGCACGAGCGCTATCTCGAGCGCTACGGCGCAGCGCCGAAGGAAGTCGTTTTCGTCGGCATGAACCCGGGGCCATTCGGCATGGCGCAGACCGGCGTGCCGTTCGGCGATGTGCGCATGGTGCGCGACTGGATGGGGATCTCGGAGAACGTCGGACGTCCCGCAGAGGAGCATCCGAAGCGCCCGGTTCTTGGATTCGACTGCTCTCGCAGCGAAGTCAGCGGCACGCGACTATGGGGTTGGGCGCACGATCGCTTCGGCACGCCGGATGCGTTCTTCGCGCGCTTCTTCGTGCTCAATTACTGCCCGCTCTGCTTCATGGAGACTTCCGGCGCCAACTTCACGCCGGATGCCTTGCCGCGCGCTGAGCGCGAACCGCTGTTCGAGGCGTGCGACGACGCGTTGCGCGAGTCGATCGCGCTGCTAAAGCCGCGGCTGGTCGTCGGCGTCGGAGGTTTTGCGGCGAAGCGGGCTCAGATCGCACTGACCGGAAGCGAGCTCAAGATCGGCTGCATCCTGCACCCGAGCCCGGCGAGCCCGAAGGCGAACCAGGGATGGGCGCAGGTCGCGGAGCAGGAGCTCGCGGCGCTAGGGGTGCAGGGCTTCTGAACGTTCTGCTGAGTCGTAGTAGAATCTAATCGGACCATAATTATGGTCAATCTGTGCGGGAACGAAACATGGCCAAGACCCTGCCCATTTCCGAAGTAAAGGCCCGGCTGCCGGAACTAGTGGCAGGCGTGATGGAGCGTGAGGAGGACGTCGTTGTCACCCGTAACGGCAGGCCGGCGGCGGTTCTCGTGAACATCGGCGAGTACGAGCGGCTGACGGAAACGCTCGACGTGCTGGGCGATCCGCAGATGATGCGGCAGATCCGCGCCAGCGAGCGCTATTTCGCAAAGGGCGGCGCGGGGCTGTCCTTCGAGCAGGTGTTCGGCGAGCCGCTGCGCAAGCCGAAGAGGCGCGCCCGGCGTAGGTGAGATACCGGCTGGCCATCGCGCCCGCGGTGGCGGAGCGAATCCGCCATCTGCCACCGGACGTCAAGCGTGCAATCAAGGAGGCGCTCCGCGCGATCGCCGGCGATCCGGGGTGCGGCACCGCGCTTCTGCGCGAGCTGGAGGGCTGCATGAAATACAGGGTGCGGCGCTACCGCATCGTCTATCGCGTGGACCGGACTGCGCGGGCGGTGGCGGTGCTCGCAGTCGGGCATCGCCGCACGATCTATGACGAAGCAGTGCAGATGCTCACACGCTCTGCCCGCGCGGAG
>DASYPC010000353.1:0-5113 GCA_036007105.1 Burkholderiales bacterium
GAAACGACTTGCCGTACTCCATCATCACGAAGCGATGCTCGCGATCGGTCTCCCAGTAGAAATCCGAGGACAGCGCGGTCAGTGCGCGGAAGCGCTCCTCGGATTTCCGCAGCGCCAGCTCGGCGCGGCGGCGGTCCGTGACGTCCACCATGATCCCGCGCAGCTTCGCTACCATGCCATCCTCTACCACCACCGCCACCAGGTCGCGCAGCCAGACAGTGCGGCCGTCCGCCGCGATCATGCGGTACTCGAACTCGTGATTGCGCTTCTCCGCAGTGGCGCGCGCGCAATACTCGCCCGCCCAGGCGACATCGTCCGGATGCGTGTGGTCGCGCCAGAAATTCGGCTCGAGCCATTGGCGCGACGGATAACCGAACAGGCGTTCCGCCTGGTCGCTCACAAAATGAAATGCGAAGGTCGCAGGATCCGCCTCCCACACGATGCCGTCGATCGAGCTGACCAGCCCTTCGTATTTCTCGGATGACTGGCGCAGCGCCTGCTCGGCCCGCTTGCGGTCGCCGATCTCGCGCCCGACGCCGCGATAGCCGGTAAACGCGCCGTCCGCGTCGAACATGGGCTCGCCGCTCACCGAGTAGTGAAATATCACGCCATCCTCTCTGGCGCGCGCAAACTCGAAGTCGCGAAACGGCAAGCGCGCATCCAGAACGGCGCGGTGCCGGCGCCAGTTTTCCTCGTCCGGCACGACCGAGTCAACTTCCCAGCGCGCCTTCCCGATCAGACGCTCCTTCGGGTGCAAAGGGCGATGATGCTGGCCGTATTCGAGGACGCTGAAGCGGTGCTCCCGATTCGTCTCCCAGTAGAAATCCGAAGACAGCGCAGTTAGCGCGCGGAAGCGTTCTTCCGATTCCCGAAGCGCCGCTTCCGCGCGCTTTCGCTCCGTGATATTGCGACCGATGCCGTGGTAACCGCGAAAGCGTCCGTCATCATCATAGACCGGTACGCCGCTTGCTGACAGCCAGACCAACTCGCCCCGCTCGTTCACCCGTCTCATCTGGAAGTCATTGAACGGCAGGCGAGCGTCGACGAGCGCGCGATGCCTTGCCCATTCTTCCTCAGTGACGCCGATTGAGGGGACCTCCCAGCGCGTCTTGCCCAGAGGGGCCACGGTCGACATGCCCGCAATCCGCTCGAAGTCCGGCGACAAATAGGTGAAGCGCAACTGCTCGTCCTGCTCCCAGTACCAGTCCGCCCACAGATCGGCCAAGCCGCGGAAGCGCGCTTCGCTCGCCTGCAGCAGCCGCTGCGTTTCCTTGAGGTCGCTGATGTCGATGATCAGCGCGCACGCGCCCATCACGCGGCCCGACTCGTTTGTGTACGGCACGTTGTGGATGCGCAAGTCGCGCGTGCTGCCGTCCTTTCGCGTGCGCCGCCTCTGGTAGGTGGTGGTCTCGCCCGCCAGCGCCCGATCGATGTGGGGCTTGGCAAGCGCATACGCCGCCTCGCCGGCGGCCTCGCGGATGCTGCGCCCGACGATCTCGTCGGGCGACTTCTCCATCAGGTCCGCATAGCCCTGATTGACTGTGACGATCCGCTCGTCGCGGTCGTAGAAGTAGATCGCCGCAGGCGCCGCATCGAGTGTGAGGCGCAGGCGAGACTCCGCCTCGCGCAGCGCGGCTTCCGCCCGGTAGCGCGCCGTGACGTCCTTCGCGATGCCGTGATAGCCCGCAAAGGCTCCATTCGCGTCGAAGCGCGGTTCCCCCGAGACGCTGACATAGTGGACGGAGCCGTCCGCCGCCGTGCGCTTGAGCAGCAGGTCCTGAAACGAAGCCCGGGCGGCAAGCACCGCCCGATGCTCGTCCCAACTCCCGAGGATCTCCGTACCGGGCAGTTCCCAGCGGCGCTTGCCGATGTGATCGGCTTCGCTGATCCCGGCCCGCAGCGTCGTACGGCCTTCGGTACCGACGAACCGCAGCTCCGTATCCTGCTCCCAGAACCAGTCCGAAGACAGCTCCGTGAGCGCGCGGAAGCGCTGCTCGCTCTCGCGCAATGCGCGCTCGGCCGCCTTGCGGCTGGTGATGTCGCGCGCCACGACCTGGGCCGCGGCACGTCCAGCGTAGCTGAAGGACACCGCGGTCGCTTCGGCGCTGAATTGCGTGCCATCGAGTCGGACGTACTCGACCTCCGTGAGCGGCACCGGCTGCAGCGTTTCGTAGAGTTGGCGGATCCGCTGGCGCACCAGTTCCCGCGAGCCGGGCGCGATCAGGTCCAGCACCTCGCGCCCGATCAGCTGCTCGGCGCTCTCGGCGCCGAACAACTGCACCATCGCGGGGTTGGCCAGTACGATGCGCCCCTCCGAATGCACGAAGATCGCGTCGGGCGCCACCTCGATCAGCTGGCGGTAGCGCTGCTCGCTCTCGCGCAACGCCTCGGTGCGATCGCGGATCCGCGCTTCGAGCCTCTCCGCGGCGCGCTTCTGGTCGTCGATGTCGGTCGCCGTGCCGAACCAGCGGACGATGCGGCCGTCGCGATCACGCAGCGGCAGCGACTTGCAGAGGTGCCAGCGCCACGCGCCGTCCTTGCGCCGCAGACGGTATTCAAGCGTGAAAGACGCGCCGGTCGCGAGGGCCTTGGCCCAGATCTCGCGACAGGCCGGAAGGTCCTCGGGATGCACGATGGCCTCCCAACCTCTGCCGGCGAGCTGCCGGGCATCCAGCCCCGAGTATTCCGATGCCCGCCCGTTGTGGAAATCGTCGCTCCCGTCGGGACGCGAGGACCAGACGAACTGCGGGATCGTATCCGCGAGCAGACGATACAGCTCCTCGGATTCGTCGAGCGGCGATGCGTCGCGGCGTAAATCGGACGGATTCATTGGCCTAGTCGAGCGTGACGCCCTTTTCCTGGATGAGCCGTGCGTAGCGCTGCCGGTCGCGCTCGATGACCGACTTGAACTGCGCCGGCGTGCCGCCGACCGCGATGGCGCCTTCCTGGTCGAGCTTGTGGCGCACGTCGGAGGACGTGACTGCGCGATGGACATCCTTGGCGATCTGGTCGATGGTGGCTGCCGGCGTGCCGGCCGGCACCAGGATGCCTACCCAGGCAGCGGATTCATAACCGTGAATGCCGCTCTCCGCGACGGTTTGCAGCTTGGGCAGCGCGGGCGAGCGCTGCGCGCTCGTGACCGCGAGCGGCCGCAGCTTGCCGGAGGTGATGTGGCCGATCACCTCAGGGAGCGGGGCGAACGCCAGTTGTACCCTTCCTTCGACCAGGTCCGAGATCGCCTGGACGTCGCTCTTGTGCGGGACATGCACGAGCGGCACGCGCGCCAGGCTCTCGAACAGCACTGCGGCGAGGTGCATCAGGCTGCCGTTGCCGGCGCTGGCGTACTTGAGCGGCGCCGATTTCGGCTTTGCGAGCGCAACGAGGTCGCGCGGCGCCTGCGCCTTGATCGAGGGATGAACGAGCAGTACCAGCGGTACTTCCGCGACCAGGGAGACCGGCGCGAATGCCTTGTCGGGGTCGTAGGCGAGCTTGCGATGCAGCGCCGGATTGATCGCTTGAGTGCCGACGGTGCCCATCAGCAGGACGTGGCCGTCCGGCTCGGCCTTCGCGACGAACTCGGCACCGACGATTCCGCCGTTGCCGGGCTTGTTCTCTATGAGCACGGCCCTTCCCCATCGCTCGGTGAGCTTGGTCGCGATCAGTCTCGCGCTCGTATCGGTCTCGCCGCCGGGCGCGGACGGCACGACCAGCGTGACCGCGCGGCTCGGAAATTGCGCCCGCGCCGCTGTCGCGGCGAGCGCAGCAAAGACACATGACATCGCCACAAGGGCGCGCAGGAACCGTTGCAAACGGGCCTCCAATGCTGGCCGCGAATCGCTGGCGGAGAGAGAGGGATTCGAACCCTCGATACGGATTTTGTCCGTATAACGCCTTAGCAGGGCGCCCCCTTCGGCCACTCGGGCATCTCTCCGGATCCGGATGCTGCGAATTTTACTCCTGGTCGAGCTCGAAGGCCCTGTGCAGCACGCGCACCGCGAGCTCGGTGTACTTCTCGTCGATCACCACCGTGAGCTTGATCTCGGAGGTCGAGATCATCTGGATGTTGATTCCCTCCTCCGCGAGCGTGCGGAACATGCGCGCCGCGATACCCGCATGCGAGCGCATGCCCATGCCAACGATCGATATCTTGGCGATCCGCTCCTCGCCCGAAACTTCGCGGCAGCCGATGTGCGGCTGCACCTGCTCGTTTAGGAGCTTCATTGCGCGGGGCAGGTCGCTCCGCGCCACGGTGAACGACAGGTCGGTCATGCCGTCCTGGCCGACGTTCTGCACGATCACGTCGACATTGATGCCCGCGTCGGCGATCGGGCCGAGGATGGCGTACGCGATGCCCGGCCGGTCGGGCACGCTGCGTACCGTCACTTTCGCCTCGTCGCGCTGCGCCGCGACTCCGGACACCATCGCCTTTTCCATTGCCATGTGCGGATCTTCCTCGAACGTGACCAGGGTTCCGGACTGGCCTTCCTGGCCGACCGGAATCATCGGATCGGTGAGACTCGAAAGGACGCGCGTCGGCACCTTGTACTTGCCGGCGAACTCCACCGAGCGGATCTGCAGGATCTTCGAGCCCGCGCCCGCCATCTCGAGCATTTCCTCGAACGTGATCGTCCTCAGGCGCCGCGCCTCCGGAACAATGCGTGGATCGGCCGTGTAAACGCCGTCCACGTCGGTGAAGATCTGGCACTCGTCGGCCTTGAATGCCGCAGCCAGCGCAACCGCCGACGTGTCCGAGCCGCCGCGACCCAGCGTGGTGATGTTTCCGGCGCTGTCCACGCCCTGGAAGCCAGCGATCACCGCTACGCGCCCTTCGTTCAAGTCGCTGAGCACCCGCTCCTCGTCGATCGACACGATACGCGCGCGCGTGAAGGCGGCATCCGTCAGCACCTTCACCTGCCAGCCGGTGTAACTGCGCGACTGCACGCCCAGCTCGAGCAGCGCCATGGCGAGGAGGCCGACCGTGACCTGCTCGCCGGTCGAAGCCACGACGTCGAGCTCGCGAGGGTCAGGGTGCGGCTGGATTTCCTTCGCCAGCGCGAGCAGGCGGTTCGTCTCGCCCGCCATGGCCGACGGAACCACGACCAGACCGTGCCCC
>DASYPC010000354.1:0-23601 GCA_036007105.1 Burkholderiales bacterium
GCGGACATGGGGACGGCCGTGCGCACCTGGGTTTGCGGCGGGACTGGCACTACGGCGAATGCGCGATACCTGCCCTCATCTTGCCGCGGCCTCTAAAGGAAGATTCCAATGGCTCTCGCACGCCTGAAACTCTCGCGCCTCTTCGGCGAGTTCTGGTGGAACCGGCGCGACGGCTGGTATGGGCGATTCGTCGAGTCCGGGGCTTATCCGATCCTGATCGACCTCGTCGCTGCGGGTGGATTTGCGTGTGTGCTCGCGATGCTCGGGTACGCCGCTTTCGATCGCAGCGCCGCCGCGCTCGCCGGGTCGGTCGTCGTCGTCGCGGTCTACCTGCTGCTGCTCGCGTTCCTGACCAGCTTCGGCGCGAGCGCGACGCAGAGTGCGCAACACGAAGGGTCTCCGGGCGAGGTGCTCGCCCGTTGCAGGAAACTCCTCGAGAACCATGATTTCGAATTCCAAGGTGAGACCGCCGACACGCTCGACGCCGTACGCGGCGGGGACGCGGGCGCGGAGAGCACGTGGCGCACCTCTCCGCTGGAACTGCGCGCGACGGTCGCTCCCGCCGGGCAGGCCGCGGTGCTCTCGGTCCGCTGCACCGGCGAGTCGGGAAGGCATCGCTTCGTTCGGGGGCTGATCCTCAGAACTGCCGAAGCGGCCGCAAAACTCGACCGGGAATCGCTCAAGTCGCTGGACAAGACCCTCGTCGGCCGCCCGGGTGCGCTCTTTCAGGGCGGACTCGGTACGATGGTGCTCGCCGCGATGCTCGCTTGCGCGCTGTTCAGCTCGGCTGCGCTGATCGCCGCTTCGTACCGCCTTGCGGTATACGTGCTCGAGATGACGCAGGCGAACGCCGCGACGGACGAAATCCGGCGCCTGCAGGTCCAGCTTACGGCCGATATCGACGCGGCGCTGCAGGCGGAGGCAGACCGCCTCGCCGGCAAGCTCGACAAGGACGGCAGCAAGCGCACCGCGCCCGCCGAAGCGGTGCGCAGCCTCGCCCCGTTCAGCGCACCGGGCCAGCTGCTGGTGGGCGTAGCCGAGCCGCAAGGAAAATTCGCAATCCTCCGTGCGGCAAGCGTGCCGTGGACCCAGGAGACTCTGAAGGGCGCGCGCATCTATGGTCTTGCGCGCCTGGGCGACACCGTCGTGCGCGAGCTGCCGCAGCCACAGGCGCGCGAGCTCGAGGCGCGCTTGGGTCTCAATCCCGGCCAGCTCATAATCGGCTCGTCGCTGACGCACGCCGACCTTGCGCGCTTCGCGCCGGACAGCATCGATTCCGGCAGCCTCGAGATCACGTTCTTCGATTCCAGCCGGCCGTTCGTTCGTTACGCATGGCGGCCCGGCGAAGGCGTACGCGTCGACGGGGGATCCGGCGCGCTCCCCGCCGACGTGCTCGTCGGCGCCGAGCGAAGACTGGATTCCGACTGGACGATGGTGCTCAGGGACGTGCTGATCGGCGGCGATGTCGGCGGCACCGCGATCCGCAAGGAAAACCGCGACGGCGCGCCGCACCGCGTGTACTACCGCGTGACGCCGAAGGAGGGCCGCACTGGCGGCTGGGACGGCGTGTCGGTCGCGCGCAGCTACGAACCCGCCTTCGAGACGCAGACGCGCGACTGGATCCTGCCGCTCGCCTTTGCGCTTGCGCTGATCGCGCTGCTTCCGGTGCTGATTGCGATCGTCATGCTGGCGAGCCTGATCTCGAACCGGATCTCGCGCCCCGCGCTGCAGGTCCGCGATGCGCTGCGCTCGATCGGCGAAGGCGACTATTCGGTGCGCTTCACGGCAGCGCGCGGGGACGAAATCGGCCACGTGCAGTCACAGCTCAACAAGACCGCCGAGGAGCTGGAAAAGAGGCAGCAGAACCGGCCGCAGTGAGCGCGTTTTCGGTCGCGCCCGAAGCAGGCTCAGGCCGCAGCGAGCAGCGCGATCTCCCCCGCCTCCAGCGCGAGCAGCGCGCGCTTGCGCGCCAGGCCACCGGCGTACCCGGTCAGGCTTCCGTCGGCGCCCACGATCCGGTGGCACGGCACGATGATGCCGATCGGATTGCGTCCGGTCGCCGCTCCAGCAGCACGCGCGCGACCGGCGGCGCCGGCGCGGCGAGCAAGTTCGCCGTAGCTGATGGTCTCGCCGTACGCTACGCCCGAGATGGCCCGCCACACGGCCGTCTGAAACGGGGTCCCGGAAGGATCGAGTGCGACTTCGAACCGCTTGCGCCTGCCGGCGAAGTACTCGGAGAGCTCCCGCTTCGCCTGTCGAAGGAATTCATTTTTCCCGTCGCGACACCCCTGCGTATCCTCCTTCGGAAAATATTTCTGGCCGTAGAAGTACACGCCGGCGATTCCGGCGTCGCTCGCTGCAAGGAGGATCTGCCCTTGCGGGCTGTCGTAGAGATCGTAGCGGTGGGGCATGTTCATTCCTTTCGCAGGGATTGCCAAAGATGCATGACTGCGTAGGCGCGCCACGGTCGCCAGGCCTCGCCGGCCTCGAGCACGCGACGCGCGTCGGTTTCGCGCAATGCCTTCATGACGCCGAGGTCGGTGTGCGGGAACGCGTCCGGCCATGCGAGCGCGCGCATCGCGATGTATTGCGCGGTCCATTCTCCGACGCCAGGCAGCGCGCGCAGGCGCTCCAGCGTGGACTCGATGTCCGCGTTCGGCGCGAGAACGAGCGCGCCGTCGGCGACGGCGCGTGCAAGCGCCACCACCGTACGGGCGCGCGACCCCGGCATGCCGATGCGTGCAATCCGGGCCGGGACCACATCGGCAATGCTCGCCGGCGCCGGAAACACGGTTGCAAGAGAAGCGAACGGCGTATCGATCGCGTCGCCGAACGCCGCGGCAAACCGACCTGCCAGCGTGCGGGCGGCGGCAACGCTGATTTGCTGCCCAAGGATCGCGCGCACCGCGACTTCAAAGCCGTCGAATGCGCCCGGAACGCGCAACCCCGGGTTTCGCCGCGACAGCGCGCCGAGTGCCTGCGACACTTCGGTCGGATTGCACGACAGATCCATCAGCGCCTTGACGCGCGACAGCACGGGGGGCAGCGCCCGCGCAAGCGATGCCGAAACGGCAACGCGCAACGCAGGCTTTTTCGCCGAGACGCCCACTTCGATCCAGCCGAGATGGTCCTTGCCGTCGGCGGCGACCCGCACCGTGCGACGGTAGCGCGAGTCTTCGACGGCCTCCACGCCGGCGATCGCGCGCGCGCCAAGGAACGCGCTCACCGCGGGCCAGTCATAGGGCGGACGGAAGCTCAATTCGAAATTCAGCGCGTCGGTCTCTGCGGGCGACGACGCGCGTCCGCGCATGTGCCTTCGCAGCAGGCTCGGTTGCAGCCGGTAGCGCTGCTTGAACAGTGCATTGAATCGCCGCAGGCTGCCGAAGCCGCTCGCATAGGCGACCTCGGTGACCGGAAGCGTGGTGTCGGTCAGCAGGCGTTTCGCCAGCAGCAGCCGCTGTGTCTGGGCGAATTCCACCGGCGAGACGCCGAACTCGGCGCCGAACGCGCGGCGCAGGTGCCGGTCCGTGATGCCGAGCCGCGAAGCGACCGCATCGAGCCCATCGTGCTCGAGCGTATGGTCCTCGATCAGGCTCGCCGCGGCTTGCGCGACTCGCGTCGTCGCATCCACGCTCGCGTTGCCGGGCGCGAGCTCGGGACGGCAGCGCAGGCACGGCCGGTAGCCCGCCGACTCGGCGGCCGCCGCGCTCGGGTAGAAACGGCAGTTCTCGCGCTTCGGCGGCTTCACGGTGCATACCGGACGGCAGTAAATGCGCGTCGAGGACACCGCGACGAAGAAGCGCCCGTCGAAGCGCGCGTCGCGCGCCCGCAGTGCGCGGTAGCAGGTGTGCAGGTCGAGCGTCATGGGCGCCATTGTGATACGGCGGCACGCGCCCTGCTAGCCATTTTCGGACCTCGCGGCGCGGCACGTACGCTCAGGTCCGAAAACGGCCAGTCAGCGCCCGGCGGCCGCGTCATCCTGCGCGCGTGAACGGCGCCGACTATGCCCGTCTCGTCCTGCTCGCGGCCCTCTGGGGCGGTGCGTTCGTGTTCCTGCGCGTCGCCGCGCCGGTGCTCGGTCCGGCCTGGACTGCGGAGTGTCGCGTGCTGCTCGGCGGGCTCGCGTTGCTCGCCTGGTTTCGCCTCACCGGGTTCCAGCCGGAACTGCGGCGCCATGCGCGTTCCTACCTGCTGATCGGCGCCGTCAATATCGCGGCGCCGTTTGCGCTCTATTCGTATGCGGCGATGCACGCGCCTGCTTCGCTGCTTTCGCTCGTCAACGCGACCGCGCCGATTTTCGGCCTGGCCTGGAGCGCGCTGTTTCGCGACGAACGCGTTACGCTGCGCAAAGCGGCGGGACTCGCACTCGGCATCGCCGGCGTCGCATTGATTGTGCGGCCGCCGGACGGCGTGGCCGCAGCGCCGCAGCTCGGCTGGGCGCTCGCCGCCGCGCTCGCCGCGTGCTGCTGCTATGGAGTCACGGGCGTGCTCATGAAGCGCTTTTCGAGCGGCGCGTCGCCGCGCGGCATGGCCGCCGGAAACCAGCTCGCCGCTGCGCTCGTGCTGCTGCCGCTCCTGCCGTTCCTGCCGCCGCTCGGCGCGCCGACGCCCGTCGTGATCGCGAACGTGCTCGCGCTCGCGCTGCTCGCGAGCGGCGTCGCGTTCCTGCTCTACTTCCGCCTGATCGCAGACGTAGGCGCAACGCGCGCGCTGACCGTCACGTATCTGATCCCGCTGTTCGGCGTGCTGTGGGGCTGGATCTTCCTCGGCGAGACGCTGCCCGCCGCAGCGCTCGCCGGCGGCGCGCTGATCCTGGCCGGCACGGCGCTCGTCACGCGCAGCTAAAAGCCGGAAAATGGGGACGGACCCCATTTTTTCGCCATGCCCTACGCGCACCTGTTTCAGCCGCTCGACCTTGGCCGTGTCCGGCTGCCGAACCGCATCCTGATGGGCTCGATGCACACCGGGCTCGAGGCGCGGCCGGACGGCATCGAGCGGCTCGCCGCGTTCTACGCAGAGCGCGCGCGCGGCGGCGCAGCGCTCATCGTCACCGGCGGGTTTTCGCCGAACGATGAGGGAGAGCTGGGACCGCATCGCGCGCAATTCTCCACGCCCGCGGACCGCGACCGCCATCGCCCGATTGCGGAGGCGGTGCACGCGGCGGGCAGTCGCATCGTGCTGCAGCTCCTTCACTCCGGCCGCTATGGCTATCACCAGCGCATCGTCGCGCCCTCGGCGCTGAAGGCGCCGATCAATCCCGTGTCGCCGCGCGAAATGAGCGAAGCGGACATCACGCGCACGATCTCGGATTTCGCGCGCGCCGCGCAACTCGCCCAGGAGGCGGGCTACGACGGGGTCGAGATCATGGGCTCGGAGGGGTATCTGATCACCCAGTTTCTCGCGCTGCGCACGAATCAGCGCAGCGACGATTGGGGCGGCTCCCTCGAGAACCGTGCGCGATTTGCCTGCGAGATTGTGCGCTCGGTGCGCGCTGCGACGACTCAGGAATTCATTCTCGTGTACCGCATCTCGGCGCTCGACCTGGTCGAGGGCGGTCTCTCCGGCGAAGAGATCGTGACCGTCGCGAAAGCGATCCAGGCCGCGGGCGCGACGCTGCTCAACACGGGCATCGGCTGGCACGAAGCGCGCATCCCGACGATCGCGCAGGCGGTTCCGCGCGCAGGCTTTGCATGGGCGGCACGCAGGATCAAGCAAGCCGTGACGATTCCAGTCGTCGCGTCGAACCGGATCAACGAGCCCGGTGCGGCAGACCAAATCATTGCCCGTGGCGATGCCGACATGGTGTCGCTCGCCCGCGCGTTGCTCGCCGACGCCGAGTTCGCAAACAAGGCGAGGGCCGGCGATCCTGCCGCGATCAATATCTGCATCGCCTGCAACCAAGCATGCCTCGATCACTACTTTGCCGGTCAGCCTGCGAGTTGCGTCGTCAATCCGCGTGCCGGAAGGGAGACAAAGCTCGTCTACACGACGACTGCGCGGCGCAAGCGCGTCGCGGTCGTCGGGGGCGGACCGGCGGGCCTGTCGTGCGCGGCGGTCGCGGCCGAGCGTGGCCATGACGTCGTGCTGTTCGAAAAATCCGCGCGCGTCGGCGGACAGTTCAACCTCGCGGCGCGGATCCCCGGGAAGCAGGAATTCGCCGAATCGGTCGCGTACTATGCGGAGCGGCTGCGCAGAGCGGGAGGCAAGATCGTTCTCGGCCACGCCCCCCGCAGCAGCGAGCTCACGCGGTTTGACGAGATCGTAGTCGCCACGGGCGTAGAGCCGAGAAAGCCGTCGATCCCGGGCCTCGAAGGCGATCGAGTCGTCGGCTATGCCGATGCGATTTCCGGCCGAGCCCGCGTCGGTGAAGCGGTCGCGATTCTCGGTGCGGGCGGCATTGGCTACGACGTCGCGCTCTACCTGCTCGAGCGCTCGAGCCGCTCGGCGCTCGAGCCGCAAGAATTCTCCTGGCACTGGGGAGTCAGTACGGATCCCGCTTCCACCGGAGGGCTGGACGCTCGCGAGCGCGAGTCCGCGCGGCCGGCGCATCGCATCACGATGCTCAAGCGATCGCACACGCCGTTCGGCCACACGCTCGGCCGCTCGACCGGATGGGTCCACCGGGCCGAGCTCGCAAGAAACAGCGTGAAGATGCTGAAGGGCGTCGAATACCGGCGCATCGACGCCGCCGGAGTCCATATCGCGCTCGAAGGCGCCGAAGCCGTGATCCCGGCCGATACGATCATCGTTTGTGCCGGCCAGGAGCCGCAGCGCGAGCTCGTGCCTGCGCTCGAAGCGGTGGGCCGCACGCCGCACCTGATCGGCGGCGCGCGCGAAGCCGGGGAGCTCGACGCAAAGCGAGCGATGCTGGAAGGCGCGGAGCTCGCCGCGCGCCTGTAAGCCACGCCCACTGCGCAACCTTACAATCCCGTGATGGACGGCCATTCGGGACGCTCGCTGCTCGAGCGGATTGCGGCGAACATCGAACAGGTGATGCGCGGCCAGCACGACGCGGTGCGCAAGCTCCTTGCCGCATTCGCTTCCGGCGGGCATGTGCTGATCGACGACTACCCCGGCACCGGCAAGACGACTCTCGCCAAGAGCCTCGCGGCTTCGATCGGCGCGCGCTTCACCCGGGTGCAGTTCACCCCGGATCTGCTGCCGTCGGACATCCTCGGCGTATCGGTCTTCAACCAGAAGGAGAGCGTGTTCGAGTTCCGCGAAGGGCCGGTATTCACATCGATCCTGCTCGCCGACGAAATCAACCGGGCATCTCCGCGCACCCAGTCCGCGCTGCTCGAGGTGATGGCCGAGGGGCAGGTATCCGTCGAGGGGCGCACGCATCGCATGGACGACCTGTTCTTCGTCGTCGCCACGCAAAACCCGGTCGAGTTCCGCGGCACGTATCCGCTACCCGAGGCGCAGATGGATCGGTTCGCGATGTGCCTTGCGCTCGGCTACGTGGACGCCGACACCGAGGCCGAAGTGCTTGCAGCCCAGGAACTGGGCCATCCGCTTGCACGCCTGAGCGCTGCCGCGAGCCGCGACGAGGTCGTGGCGCTCAAGGCTCGGGTGCGCGAGGTGCGCATGGCCGACGAGCTGCGCCACTACGTGGTGGAGCTGGTACGCAGCACCCGCGCGGCGCCGCAGGTGACGCTCGGCTGCGGTCCTCGTGCGTCGATCGCGCTGGCGCACGCAGCGAAGGCGCTTGCGCTGTTCGACGGGAACGATTTCGTGCGGCCCGAGCATGTGCACGAGCTCGCCGTGACCGTTCTCGCGCATCGCATGGTCCTTGACCCGCAGGCCAAGTTCGCGGGCGCCTCCGCGCAAGCGCTCGTCGCCGACATCGTGCGTGAGGTCAGAGTCCCGTCATGAGACGGATGGTCTATCGCCTGCTGCGCCGATTCAGCGTTCTCGATCGCTGGCTGCGCGAGCGCTTGACCCCCGCGGGGTGGCTCGTTCTCGGCGCCGCCGGCGCCGCAGCCGCCGGCGGGATCGATCTCAATCAGACGCTGACTGCACAGGCGTTCACGTTCCTCTCCTCTCTTCTGCTGCTGGCGTTCCTCGCCAGCCTCGCCTTCCGCGCGCGGGTGGACATCAGCCGGCAGCTGCCGCGCTATGCGACGGCCGGAGAAGACTTCATCTACCGCGTAACCATCACCAACCGCGGCGACGCGCCGCTCGTCGGTGCAACGCTCGCCGAGCGCTTTCGCGACCCGCGTCCGGGCTACGAGGAATGGCGCGCCACGCGAGAGCCTGGCGAGGAGCGCAGGAACTGGTTCGACCGCAAGATCGGCTACTTTCGCTGGCGCTGGCTGATCGAGCGGCGCATTCCGGAGCATGCGACCGAGGCGCCGCTGCCCGCGCTCGCGCCCGGTCAATCGCAAGTGCTGCGCCTCGCCTTTACGCCGCGCCGGCGCGGCAGGATCGAGCTGGCTGGAATGAACGCCGCGCGCGCCGATCCTCTCGGGCTCATCAAGGGCCTCGCTCGCGTGCCGCTGGAAGCGCGCGTCGTCGCCCTGCCGAAGCGCTACCGCATTCCAGCGCTCGTACTCCCCGGAGCGCGCAAATTCCAGCAGGGCGGCGTATCGCTCTCGGCTTCGATCGGAGACTCGGAGGAGTTCCTGTCGCTGCGCGACTACCGGCCCGGGGACCCGCTGCAGCGCCTGCACTGGAAGAGCTTCGCGCGCACTGGAAAGCCGATCGTCAAGGAATACCAGGACGAGTTCTTCGAGCGCCATGCGCTCGTGCTCGACACCGGGACGCAGCGCGGCGAGGACGCCGCGTTCGAGGAAGCCGTCGCGGTCGCGGCGTCGTTCGTCTACACGATCGACACGCAGGAATGCCTGCTCGACTTGCTTTTCGTCGGCGGGGCGGTGAAGACCTACACCACCGGTCGCGGGCAGTCACATGCCGAGCACATGCTCGAGGTGCTTGCGGGCGTTCAGCCCTCGCCTCCGGAAGAATTTGCCACGCTCGCGCGCGCCGTGCTCGCCCGGCACTCCACTCTCTCGAGCATCATCGTGGTGCTGCTTGCGTGGGACGAACCCCGGCGCCAGTTCATCCGGCAGGCGCGCGCAAGCGGGCTCGAAATCCGCGCGCTGCTGGTCTGCGGTCCGGGCGAAACACCGCCCAGCGAACCAGGACTGCTCGTCCTGCGTCCCGGCGCGATCGAAAGCGGGCTCGCGCAGTTGCGATGATTGCGACGCCGCCGTTACTGATCGGCGCAAGCCTTCTCTTCTGGGGCTGGCAAACCGGGAACTGGATTCCGGCTGCGATCCTCGCTGTGCTGATCGAAGGCGTTCGGCGGCTGCCTCTGCGGTTCGACCTCGGCGCGACCGAGCACTCCTGGATCGCGGACCTGTGCACAGTCGTCTTCGTAGGACTCGTGGTGCTGCTCGCAATCAACCGCGGGGTCGCGCACGGCATCCTCGCCGCGTTTCTATGGCTACCGGCGGCGCTCGCGCCGATCGTGATCGTGCAACTGCTCACCGCGAGCCGGCGGGTCCCGCTCTCGGCGCTGTTCCGCTACATCCGCAAGCTCCGGCGCGAGAATCCTTCGGTCAAGGATCCGCCGGTCGACACGACGCCGGTCTATGTAGCGATCGTGCTGATCTCGGCCGGTGTGGCGAATTCCAGCGGCCCTGGATACTACGCAGGAGTTGTCCTAGCCGCGGCCTGGGGCCTGTACCTGATGCGACCCAGGCACGCTAGCGCGAGCGCTTGGGCGCTGCTGTTCATGGCGGGCATCGCCGGTGGCTACGCCGGCCATGCGGGGCTTGCGCGCCTGCAGTCGCAGCTGGAAGCGTGGGTCTCGGAGTGGTACCTGAAAGGCTTCGAAGGCGACCCTGATCGCGCGAGTACCGACATCGGCGCGCTCGGCAGGCTGAAGATGCTCGATACGATTCTCGTACGCGTCTACGTTGCACCGCGCGACGCAGCCCGCGTGCGCTTGCTTCATCGCGCAAGCTACAACACGTATATCGGCACGAGCTGGCTTACGCGGGGCGCGCCGATGCAGGCCGTTACCTCCGACCCCGGCGGACTCACTTGGAACCTCGGCAGCCAGCAGCCGCAGTGGACGACGCCCATGGCCTCGCGCGTCGAGCGCGGCCGTATCCTGCTTGCGCTACCCTCGACGACTACACGTATCACGGGTCTTGCCGCGAATTCGCTGAGGCGCAATGCGCTCGGCACCGTGCATGCAGAACTGCCCGGCGACTGGATCCAGTACGAAGCGGAGGGTGCTGCAGGTGCCGAAACCGCTGCGCCGGCGGGGCACGAGGACCTGGGTATTCCTGGGCCCGAACGCGCGACCTTTGCCAGCGTCGCGGCGGAGCTCGGGCTCACCGGCCTGCCGGCAGCGGACGCCCTGCGCCGGGTGCACGATCATTTCGCCGCCTTTTCGTACTCGACGTGGCGCGAGAAGCCCGCCGCGCAAGGGGTCACGCCGCTCGGCGATTTCATGCGCAATTCGCGCTCCGGCCACTGCGAGTACTTCGCGGCTGCGACCACGCTGCTGCTGCGCGCCGCGGGGATTCCGGCGCGCTATGCGACCGGCTTCGCGGTGATGGAATACAGCCCGCTGGAAGCCGCGTTCGTGGTGCGCGCGCGCCATGCACATGCCTGGGCGCGGGCGTGGGACGGCGCGCGCTGGGTCGACCTCGACACGACCCCGCCGACCTGGCTCCAGGAAGAGCAGGACCTGCTCGCGCCAGCCTGGGAGAAGCTCATGGATTTCGGGCGCTGGGCGGCGTTCCGCTGGTCGCAGCGCGGCGAGATGCAGGCGAGCGACGCATGGTACGGGGTGCTCGTACTGCTGATCGCGGTGCTCGCGTGGCGGTTGCTGCGCGGACGCCGGTTGAGGAACACGGCGTACGCGGCAACCGTCACGCAGCGCGCATGGCCTGGCCAGGATTCCGAGTTCTACGCGGTCGAGCGCGCCCTTGCTGCGTACGGGCACGCGAGAGGCGCGGGGACCCCGCTCGCGGCCTGGTTTCCTCAGGCCTCGCGCTCGCTCGACCTCGTGTCGCGCGAGCGCCTCAATGAGGCTCTACGGCTGCACGAACGCTACCGCTTCGATCCCGCCGGCTTGAGCGGGCCGGAGCGCGTACGACTGCGCGAGCTTTGTCAGCGGGTTCCGGTGAGGCCGTGACGAACGGCCTCGTTGCGGCTCTCCTTGCGGCAATCGCTGTTCCAGCCCTCGGGCAGGACCAAGCCGCCCAACGCGAGCTGATCCGCCGCCAGCAGCAGTCCGATGCCTTTACCCAGCAACTGCACCAGTCGCAGCAACTGCTCAAGATCGCGCCGGGCGACCAGGGGCCCCGGCGCGAGGTCGAATCGCGGCAACTGGGCGAGCGGCAGCGGCTGGAGCACGCAAGCGAGCGCCAGTTGCTGGACGTGCGCCCAGACACCCCGCAGGAGCTGCGTCCGTACGAGCGCCTGAAGGCGCAAGACGAGCGGCGATCGCTGATTGCGCCGATCGAGTAGTCGATGGTGAAAGAATTCACTTGAGCTGGAGTCGCTAGCCCCGCATAATCCAGCTGCGGCAAACGGGCTTGCCGCTTTTTTGTGGTTTTGTTGGGGAGGGGGAATGAAACGTTCGACTCTCGTCGGGCTGTCGGTGTGTGCGCTGGTTCTAGGCGCATGCGCAAGTATCCAAACCCAGCAAGTGGCACCACAGCTCTCGCAGGAAGTCTCGCCGCTGCCCGAGCCCCCACCTTGGAATTCGCTCGAGATGATGTGGATGGAGACCGAGATCGTTCGGATCAATCCGTCCGCATCGCCGATTTCCAGCTAAGCGCTCTCGCTAGACTCTAGCTAAGCTTCCTCGCGCGAGATGGCGCGAGCGAGCGAAGTCGCACCTGAACGTTCTCTGTTTGCGACGATCCTACATCGCAGACAGCACGAATTACACGCGCTCGGGCTACTCCAGAAAGGCCCAACTATTTGAAATTTAAGTAAAACGAGAGTCCTGGTACGTACATTGCTCCGGTGAGATCTGCACCCATTCAGGGTTAGTGCAGAAGTCGACGTAAAAACCCTCACGACAGGAGGAAGCTTCATGAAAACCAGCAAATTGGCACTGATATTCATTACGTGCACGAGCACCTCGGTGTTCGCTCAGGACGGCTCGCCCAACTGCGTCCTTACGAACTACGATTCGGCCCAGAACATGTTTACGGTCATCAATGCAGCCCCTGGCGCGCTGAACCAGCAGTGTTTCCTCACGGTTCATCCGGCCGGTGCGGCACCCAGCGGCCCCGGACCGCAGTTCGTCGAAGGCTCGTATGAGATCCTTCTGAGCGGCGGTGGCGGTGGTGGCGGCGGCGGCGGCGGCGGCCGGAACGTGCGCGGCCAAGGCGGCCAGGGCGGAGCGGGCGCAGTCCCTGCCCGTACCACGGCCAATCTGACGCCCGGCGTGTATCGCCTGACGTTGGGAACCGGCGGTCGCGGTGGCGGTTCGTGCGTGATGGCGAAGGAAATGGCGACCCAGGCGGTGTACGTTGAGCCGACCCCGGGTCTCAACGCGTACGACGGAAACCCGACCGGTCTGTCCGAAGCCAATAGCGGCAAGACGATCGCCGGCTTCCCGCGCGCCGAATCGTGGGCGGGCAGCGAGAGCTATGAAGTCGCGACCGGAAGACGCATCCCGGTGCGAAGCTCGGCGGCCAGTGACCGGAGTGCTCCCGGAGCCATCAACGGCGCCGACGGGATCAGCCGCGACAACGCCCCGTGCGAGGCCGGCTTTTCGGGCGGGCACGGGTTCATCAAGCTGACGCAACTCGCGCAAGCTGCGCCACCGCCGGCGCCTGTGGTGGTCGAGCCGGCCCCCGCGCCGCAGCCGATCGTCCGACCCATCCGCAAGGATCGCAACTAAGCACACGTCGGACGTGCGTATGAACTGCGGCCGCGCCTATTCACTCGGCGCGGCCGCAGTTGTTTTGGTCGCCTTGTTTTCCGGGCGAGCGCTTTGCGGCGACAAAGAAATCGGTCCGCAGCGCCCGTCCCTGAAGCGCGCGGATTTCGCGCACGAGCGTGCGTCTCGCGAGGTCCGCCAATTCGCCGACTGGGTGGTCGACTCCTCCGATCACAAGGGACTGCCGTTCGTGATCATCGACAAGCCGAATGCGCGGGTATTCGTGTTCGATTCGTCCGGACGCATCCGCGGCGGCGCGCCCGCGCTGCTCGGTTCCGCGCCCGGCGATCATTCGGTGCCAGGAATCGGCGAGCGCGAGTTGTCCGACATGGCTCCGGAGGATCGGACCACGCCAGCCGGGCGGTTCGTCGCCACAATGGGCAACAATTCTCGCGGCGAAGACGTGCTGTGGGTCGACTATGATTCGGGCCTCTCGATGCACCGCGTGTTGACCACGAAGCCTGAGGAGCGCCGCCTCGAGCGGCTTGCCACACCGACGCCCAGCGACAACCGCATTTCGTATGGATGCATCAACGTGCCGAAGAAGTTCTACGAGAATATCGTGGCGCCCACGTTCAGCGGCACCGAGG
Organism: Burkholderiales bacterium; assembly: GCA_036007105.1. Classification (GTDB taxonomy): domain Bacteria; phylum Pseudomonadota; class Gammaproteobacteria; order Burkholderiales; family SG8-39; genus 2-02-FULL-66-14. The sequence goes on from DASYPC010000354.1 coordinate 13,510, forward strand.
GGATCGTCTATATCCTTCCGGAGCTGGGCTCGGCGCGGAAAGTGTTCGGCACTTACAGCGTCGAGGATCCGTCGCACCTGCGCAACACGGTCCACTCGGTGCCGGCCAAAAAAAAGCACCCCTAGCCGCGTCAAGCACTTAGCGACGACCGGCTTGTAGGAGAGGGACTACAGCACGTCGCCGCCAGCGCCGACAGCGGTGGCGCGGATGCGTCCCTATACTCCGCTGCGTGCGATCCCCCTCCCCAGCCGTGGACCGGTTCGGACTCATGTACGGCGCCTCGCCGAAGATCCGCGAGGTGTACCGGATGATCGAGAAAGTAGCGCCGACCGAGGCCACCGTTCTCGTCATCGGAGAAAGCGGCAGCGGCAAGGAACTGGTCGCTCATAGCATTCATCGGATGAGCGCACGCGCCGGCGGCCCGTTCGTCGCCGTGAACTGCGGAGCGATTCCCGCCACGCTGATCGAGGCCGAGCTGTTCGGCTACGAGAAAGGCGCATTCACGGGAGCGATGCGCTCGCACCGCGGGTTCTTCGAACGCGCCGAGTCCGGAACGCTGTTCCTGGATGAGATCACGGAAATGGCGCCGGAGATGCAGGTCCGCCTGCTGCGCGTGCTCGACAGCGGACGATTCTGCCGCGTCGGCGGCGATTGCGAGATCCAGTCGAAGGTGCGAGTGATCGCGGCCACTAACCGCAATCCGGTGACGGCGGTCGAGGAGAACCACTTGCGCGAAGACCTGATGTACCGTCTCGCGGTTTTCCCGATCCACCTTCCACCGTTGCGCGAACGCGGTGACGACATTGCGCTTCTCGCGCGCCATCTGCTCGACGAGCTCAATGAAGAGGCGGGAACCGCGAAGAAACTGACCGAGCACGCGCTGCGGAAGATCGCAGAGCACACATGGCCCGGCAACGTGCGCGAGCTGAAGAACTGCATTCAACGCGCCTTCATCCTTGCCGAGACCGAGGTGGATGTCGAGTTGCCGCACGCCCTGGCAAGGCAGCCGAGCCCGGTGGCCGCTGCCGACTGCCTTCAGTTCGAGATTGGCACGCCGCTCAGCGACATGGAGCGCACGACCATTCTCGCGACGCTGGATCAGTGCAGTGGCGACAAGCGCCGTACCGCGGAAATGCTCGGCGTCAGCCTCAAGACACTCTATAACCGGCTGAGCGAATACGGGCGTACGCCGGCGACGCCCTGACCTCGGTCAGCCGGCGCGCATATTCCAGCGCGTCGTCGCGGTCCGAAAACGATACGATCGGCCGGTCAAAGCCTGGTTCGGTCACCTCCCACTGCCCTGAGCGGGAACGGGTGACCGTGTAGTACAGGTTTCCGTCCGGACTATGTTGCATCGCGGAGCCCATTGTTCTCTTGGCTCTAGCGTTGCAAGCCCCGTGCCAACCTGCCAAGGCCGAAGGTAACCGCTCGCAGACCGGGGCGCTGTGGTGGCTGGCTTTCTTACAAGGGGCCGGCGGAATTTACAAGCCGCGGTGCCGGATATCCGAATCGAACGGATGACCTCCCGCTTACAAGGCGGATGCTCTACCCCTGAGCTAATCCGGCGCGCGCGGGGATTCTACAGGCGCGTTATTTGACGCGCGTCAGCCGTGGCTTGCCGCCGGTCGGCTTTTTCGGGTCCGTCGGCGCGGGAAGGGCGGCGGGCGCAGGATGGGGGGGCACGGCGGGCTCGCCCTCGGCGCTTGCCTGCACGGCGGGCTTGACGGGCTCGATATCGAACGTCATGCCCTGGCCGGTTTCCCGCGCATAGAGTGCATGCACCGCGATGATCGGCACCGCAATCTGCCGCGCGACCCCGCCGAAGCGCGCGGAGAACTCGATCCGCTCGTTCCCCATTTGCAGCTTGTGCACGGCGGTGGGCGAGATATTGAGCGTGATCTCGCCGCCCTTGACATACTCGGCAGGCACCTGCACGCCCGCGTCGACCTTCACTGCGAGGTGCGGTGTGTAGCCGTTGTCCACGCACCACTCGTAGAGCGCGCGCAGGATGTAGGGCTTGGTCGGGATTTCGCTCATGGGCTACTTGCGCATCACCTTTTCCGAAGGCGTGAGCGCCTCGATGAACGCCGGGCGCGAGAAGATGCGCTCGGCGTACTTCATCAGCGGCGCCGCCGCTTTCGTGAGCCGGATACCGTAGTGATCGAGCCGCCACAACAGCGGCGCGATCGCCACGTCGAGCATCGTGAAGTCGTCGCCAAGCATGTGCTTGGTCTTCGTGAACACCGGGGCGAGCTCGATCAGCCGGTCGGTGACATGCGCGCGCGCGCGCTCGACCTGCTTTTCCTTGCCCGATTCCAGCGCCTCGACCTGGGAGAACAGCTCCACTTCCATGTTGAACAGCATCAGGCGAGCCCGCGCGCGCATGACCGGGTCGGCCGGCATCAGCTGCGGGTGCGGGAAGCGCTCGTCGATGTATTCGTTGATGATGTTCGACTCGTACAGGATGAGATCGCGCTCGACGAGCACCGGGAGCCGGTTGTACGGGTTCATCACCGCGATGTCCTCGGGCTTGTTGTACATGTCGACGTCGATCACCTGGAAGTCCATGCCCTTCTCGTACAGCACGAAGCGGCAGCGGTGGCTGAAGGCGCAGGTAGTGCCCGAATACAGTTGCATCATGGCGCGGTTTTCCGATCAGAAAAAAAGGCCGGACGGGATGCCCGTCCGGCTCTTTGCTGGATGTCCGGTGAGTCAGTGAACGTCTTTCCAGTAAGCTTTCTTCAGCGCGTACGCAAGCACGAACAGAATCGAGAGTACGAACAGCACGACCGCGCCGATATGCTTGCGAGACTGCGCGGCCGGCTCGCCGACGTAGACGAGGAAGTTCACCAGGTCGCGCACGGTCGCGTCGTACTGCACGGTGCTCTGCGCCCCCGGCGCAATCTGCGTCCACTTGTTCTCGACCGACACGTGCCCCGTGTTGTCGGTGTGCGGAATGATCTCGAAAGCCCGCTCGCCCTGCAGCGTCCAGAGCGCATGCGGCATCGCGGCATTCGGGAATACCGCGTTGTTCCAGCCGTGGGTCGTGTTGGAGTCCCGGTAGAACGTGCGCAGGTACGTGTACAGCCAGTCCGCGCTGCGCGAGCGAGCAATCACCGAGAGATCGGGCGGTACAACGCCGAACCATTCTTTTGCATCCCTCGACGGCAGTGAGACGCGCATCGTCTCCCCGACCTTGTCGGCCGCGAACATCAGGTTGTCGCGGATCTGCGCCTCGGTGAGGCCGATCTCCTGCAACCCGTTGTAGCGCATGAATTGCGCGCCGTGGCAGTTGAGGCAATAGTTGACGAACGTGCGCGCGCCGGCCTGCAGGCTCACGAGGTCATTCGGATTGTGCGGCGAACGGTCGAGACGGTAGCCGGACTCCGCCGCAAGGGCGAGCGCCGGCAAGAACGCAAGCGCGGCAAGGATCGTTCTCATCGCGGCGCTCACATCGTCACCCGGTCGGGTTCGGGCTTCGTCTTATCGCGCGCCGTGTACCAGGGCATGAGGAAGAAGAACAGGAAATAGATCACCGTTCCGAGCCGGCCAACCCACGTCGCCACCTCCTTGGTGTCGAGGAAGAACGCATCGAACTCGAACTGTCCCCACACTGTGGTCGGCTCCGTTCCGAGGTAGCCCAGTACCAGGAACGCGACCACGAACACGCCGAGCGCGCTCTTGTACAGAGTACCGCGGTAACGGATCGACTTCACGGGGCTGCGGTCGAGCCAGGGCAGGAAGAACAGCACCATCACCGCGATCCCCATCGCGAGGACGCCGGGGAACTGCGAGTTGAACAGCGGCGGAACCGCGCGCAGGATCGTGTAGTACGGCGTGAAGTACCAGACCGGCGCGATGTGCGCCGGAGTCTTGAGCGGGTCCGCTGGGATGAAATTGTTGTACTCGAGGAAATAGCCGCCCATCTCCGGCGTGAAAAACAGGATCGCGCAGAAGATCGCGAGGAACACGATCGCACCGACGATGTCCTTGACCGTGTAATAGGGATGGAACGGAATGCCGTCGAGCGGATGCCCGGTCTTCGGGTCTTTGTGCTTCTTGATCTCGACCCCGTCGGGGTTGTTGGAGCCTACGTCGTGCAGCGCGAGGATGTGCGCGGCGACGAGGCCCAGCAGCACCAGCGGGAACGCGATCACGTGCAGCGCAAAAAAACGGTTCAACGTTGCGTCGCCCACCACGTAGTCGCCGCGGATCCACAGCGCGAGATCCGGTCCGATCAACGGGATCGTGCCGAAGAGGTTCACGATCACCTGGGCGCCCCAGTAGGACATCTGTCCCCAAGGGAGCAGGTAGCCGAAGAACGCTTCGCCCATCAGCGTGAGGTAGATCAGCACGCCGAAAATCCAGACCAGTTCGCGCGGGCGCTTGTACGATCCGTAGAGCAGGCCACGGAACATGTGCAGGTAGATGACGATGAAGAACGCGGACGCGCCGGTCGAGTGGATGTAGCGGATGATCCAGCCTCCCCACACGTCGCGCATGATGTACTCGACCGAGCCGAACGCGAGGCTGGCGTCCGGCTTGTAGTGCATCGTAAGGAAGATTCCGGTGACGATCTGGATCACCAGCACGAACATTGCGAGCGAGCCGAAGTAGTACCAGAAATTGAAATTCTTCGGCGCGTAATACTCGGCGGCGTGCTTGCGCCACTCCTCGGCGACCGAGGGCATCCTCGAGTCGAACCAGTCCCACAACGCCATCAGCCGACCCGCCATCGCTTACGCCCCCTTCTTATCGTCGCCGATCAAAATCGTGGTGTCGGTTACGTACACGTGCGGCGGCACCGGGAGATTGAGCGGTGCAGGCGCCCCCTTGAAGACGCGGCCGGCATAGTCGAACTTCGAACCGTGGCACGGGCAGTAGAAGCCGCCGATCCAATCGGTGCCCATCTCCGCTTTTGCCGCGAGCGTCTTCATCTGCGGCGAGCAGCCGAGGTGCGTGCACACGCCTTCCATCACCATGAATTCGGGCTTGCGCGCGCGCTGCTCGTTCTTCGCGTAGTCCGGTTGAGCCGAGGCGCGAGAGCCCGGATCGGTGAGCTTGCCGGCGACGGCCTTCAGCGAATCGACCATCTCCTTCGTGCGCCGTACCACCCACACCGGCTTGCCGCGCCATTCGACGACTTTCAAGTCGCCCGGCTCCATGCGCGAGATATCCACTTCGACCGGCGCGCCTGCGGCCTTCGCGCGCTCGGAGGGCCACATGCTGACGACGAAAGGAACTGCGGCTCCCACGCTCGCAGCGCCTCCCGCAATTGAGGTGGCGACGATCAGATTGCGCCGCGTGCGATCGATGGGGTCGCTTGCGCTCATGGAGGGGTTCCTAGGCTCGATCGCTCGTTGCGAAAGCGCGCGATTCTACCGGGACGCGTCGCGAATGTCCACGTTTTTGGCCGCAACTATTTGAATTTGCATCGGAATACCGAAAGGCAGCGACGCGGGCCGGAGCACCGCGTATGGTAGATTGATTAGTCCCATGCTGCGCCTCTGGCTCTTGTTTTCGCAGGCCGTAACGATCTGCGTCGCGGCGTTATTCGTCGTTGCCACGTTCCGGCCGGAGTGGCTGCCGCAGCGGGCGGCATTGAGCAACGCGCCCCCGGTTACGGTCGTGCAGCAAGTCGCGACGCAACCGCAGGCTGCCAGTGGCGCGCGCCTCGACTCGTACAATGACGCGGTCAAGCGCGCAGCGCCTTCGGTGGTGAGCGTATTTACAGCGAAGGAAGTGCGCCAGGCGCCGTTCAACGATCCTTTGTTCCGGCGCTTTTTCGGCGCCGAGCGCGCGACCGGCCTGGGTTCCGGCGTCATCGTCAGCGCGAGCGGATACATCCTCACGAATAACCATGTCGTGGAGGCGGCCGACGAGATCGAAGTGGCGCTCACGGACGGCAGCCGCCTGCTTGCCCAGGTGGTCGGCGCAGACCCGGAGACCGACCTCGCGGTGCTGCGAGTAAAGGCTGACAAGCTTCCGGCGATCTCGTTCGGGACGTCGGAGACGCTGCGCGTCGGCGACATCGCACTTGCGATCGGCAATCCTCTCGGCGTTGGACAAACGGTGACTGCAGGGATCGTCTCCGCCGTGGACCGTTCCGGCCTCGGGATCAACGTGTTCGAGAACTTCATCCAGACCGACGCGGCGATCAACCAGGGCAATTCCGGCGGTGCGCTGATCGACGTGCGCGGCAACCTCGTCGGCATCAACACCGCGATCGTCTCGCAATCGGGCGGCTCGATCGGCATCGGCTTCGCGATTCCAGCCTCCACCGCAAAGACGGTCCTCGAGCAGATCGTGCGCACCGGCACCGTCGCGCGCGGGTGGATCGGCGTCGAGATGCAGGATGTCACCGCGGCGACCGCTGCGTCGTTCAAGCTGAGCGGTGCTACAGGCGCGCTGATCAGCGGCGTACTGCGCAACGGCCCCGCCGACAAGGCGGGCGTCAAGCCGGGTGACGTGCTGCTCTCGGTCGAAGGCAAGTCCGTCCATCAGGCGCAAAGCGTGCTGAACACGGTTTCGGCGCTTCCGCCAGGCTCGAACGCCAAGCTCGCGCTCAAGCGCCAGGGCCAGGACCTCGAGCTCACTGTTACGGTCGGCAAGCGTCCGAAGCCGCAGGTGCGGGCGGAATGACCCAGCCGCCGCGGGCCGGGCTGCCGCTCGATGGCGACGCAATCGTCAAGCTCGCGGCGCGCTCGATGTTCGAGCTGTTCTCGGACATGGCGCAAGGCATGATGCTCGTCGATCGCGCCGGTCGCGTGGTCTGGATCAACGAGGCGTACAAGAGATTCCTCCCGGCGCTCGGGTTCGAGCGGGTCGAGGACTTCGTCGGCCGCCCGGTCGAGGAAGTGGTGCCGAACACGCTCATGCGCCACGTGATCGAAAGCGGCAAGCCGATCCTCGTCGACCTGCTGAGCAACAAGGCGGGGACGTTCGTCGTGTCGCGCATTCCGTTGCGCGACGAAGCCGGACAAGTGATCGGGGCGCTCGGCATGGTGCTTTTCGATCACCCCGAAACGACGCTCCAGCCGCTGATCGCAAAATTCGCAACGCTGCAGCGCGACCTGGACGAAGCACGCAAGGCGCTCGCCGCACAACGGCGCACCAAGTACACGCTGGCCAGTTTCATCGGCTCGAGCCCCGCGGTGCTGGAAGTCAAGCGCCAGGCTCGCCGCGCAGCGCAAAGCGGTGCAACCGTGCTGCTGCTCGGCGAGACCGGCACGGGCAAGGAACTGCTCGCGCACGCAATTCACGCCGGCTCGGCGCGCGCGCAGCGCCCCTTCATCAGCGTGAACCTCGCAGCGGTGCCCGAGACGCTGCTCGAAGCGGAATTCTTCGGCGTGGCGCCGGGCGCGTACACCGGTGCCGATCGCAAGGGCCGCGACGGCAAGTTCCGGCTCGCCGACGGCGGGACGCTCTTTCTCGACGAGATCGGCGACATGCCGCTCGCCTTGCAGGCAAAGCTGCTGCGCGCGCTGCAGGAGCAGGAGTTCGAGCCGCTGGGCTCGAACCAGGTCATCAAGGTGGATGTGCGCGTCATCGCTGCCACCAGCCGCGATCTGCGCAAGCTCGCGGCCGAAGGCCGCTTCCGCGAGGACCTGTACTACCGGCTGAACGTGCTGCCGATCCGGCTGCCGACGTTGCGTGACCGGCTCTCCGATCTCGAGGCGCTCGCCGAGAGCCTGCTCGAAGGCATCGCGGTGCGTACCGGCATGCCACAGCGCGAACTCGCGCCCTCCGCGCTCGCCGCGCTGGCTTCGTATCCGTGGCCCGGCAACGTGCGCGAGCTGCGCAACCTGCTGGAGCAGGCGGCAATGCTCACGGACAGCCAGCGCCTCAGCGGCGAAGATTTCGCCGCAATTCTGCCCACCGCCGCCGCGGTGCTGCCTGTGGAAGACGCCGCTCCCCGGACGCTCCGCCCGCTGCCGCAACTCATTGCCGAGATCGAGCGCAATTCGATCGAGTCCGCGCTGGCCGCGACCGGCGGCAACAAAGCGTCGGCAGCGAAGCTTCTCGGAATCTCGCGGGCCACACTCTACGAGAGGCTTGCCGCGCTCAAGCGGTTGTCCGCCTAGCAGGCATCTGTACGGAATTCGAACATCGGTTTGATCGTAACTGCCTGATTTGCAGACAGTTGTTGATTCGGAGTGTACACTCACATTTAATATAACATAGAATAATCAGTAATTTAGGTTTCATGGCACGCGCCGTGCCTATAGACTTCGGGCGTTTTTCCAACTCTGGAGGGGACATGAATCGCTTCGCTCGATTGATCCTGGCCGCCGCATTGGCGGGCGGGAGCAGCGCAGCTTTCGCGCAGGCCAAAGAAATCAAGATCGCGCACATCTACGGCAAAACCGGGGCGCTGGAAGCCTACGGCAAGCAGACCCAGACCGGGCTGATGATGGGTCTGGAGTACGCGACCGGCGGCAAGATGGAAGTGCTCGGCCGCAAGCTGGTCGTCATCGAGAAGGACGATCAGATCAAGCCCGATATCGCCAAGTCGGCGCTTGCCACCGCATTCGGCGATGACAAGGTCGACATCGCGGTCGGTCCGACCTCTTCGGCATCCGCGCTCGCGATGCTTCCGGTCGCCGAGGAGTACAAGAAGATCCTGCTCGTAGAGCCAGCGGTGGCCGACGCGATCACCGGCGACAAATGGAACCGGTACATCTTCCGCACCGGCCGCAGCTCCACGCAGGACGCCGTGGCCGCCGCGGTCGCGACGCCGCAGAACGCCCAGATCGCAATGCTTGCGCAGGATTACGCGTTCGGCCGCGACGGGGTCAAGGCGGTCAAGGAGGCGCTGGCCGCGATCGGCAGCAAGGCGACGATCATTCACGAGGAGTACGTGCCGCAGGCGACGACGGACTTCACGGCGCCGGCGCAACGCATGTTCGATGCGCTCAAGGACAAGAGCGGCACCAAGATCATCGGCATCATCTGGGCCGGCCCGCATCCGCTCGCCAAGATCGCCGACCTGAAACCCGAGCGCTATGGGATCCAGCTTGCCCCCGGCGGCAACATCCTCCCGGTGATGAAGGGGTGGAAGCAATTCGCCGGAATCGAAGGGGCGGTCTACTACTACTACGGCTTCCCGAAGAACAAGGTCAATGACTGGCTCGTTGCCGAGCACAAGAAGCGCTTCGGCGGGGCAGTGCCCGACTTCTTCACTGCCGGCGGAATGGCTGCGGGGGTCGCGATCGTCGAAGCGATCAAGAAAGCGGGCTCGACCGATACCGAGAAGCTGATCGCCGCAATGGAAGGACTGTCGTTCGAGACACCGAAGGGCACGATGACCTTCCGCAAGGAAGACCACCAGGCCATGCAGCCGATGTATCACTTCCGCATCAAGAAGGCGCAGGCCGACGAATGGGATCTGCTCGAGCTCGTGCGCGAGATTCCGGCGAAAGAGATCCCGTTGCCGGTCCGCAACAAGCGCTAGAGGATCTCGCCCCTCTCGCATGCGTGCGGGAGGGGACTTCCCAATGGCCGAGCACCCGGTCCTGGAGACGCGCGAGCTGACGATCCGCTTCGGCGGGCACGTCGCCGTGAACGCAGTGAGCTGCCGGTTCTCCCCGGGGACGCTCACTGCGATCGTCGGCCCAAACGGCGCCGGAAAGACCACTTACTTCAACCTCATCTCGGGGCAGCTGCCGGCGAGCGCCGGCCAGGTTCTGCTCCACGGCGAGGACGTGACCCGCAGTCCGGCGCCGCTGCGCACGCGCAAGGGCATGGGCCGCGCATTCCAGCTCACGAATCTCTTTCCGTTCCTCACGGTGCTGGAGAACGTGCGGCTCGCGGTGCAGGCGCGCGCGGGAATGGGATTGAACCTCGTGTCGATGTGGAGCCGGCACGTGGAGCTGATCGATCGCGCGCAGCACTTCCTCGAGCGCGTCGCGCTCAAGGAGCGCGCCGCAACACTTGCGTCCGAGCTCTCGCACGGCGACCAGAGAAAGCTCGAGGTCGCGATCCTCCTCGCGCTGGAGCCCGAGATCTTCATGTTCGACGAGCCCACGGCAGGCATGAGCGTCGACGAGGTGCCGGTGATCCTCGAGTTGATTCACGAGATCAAGCAGCAGA
>DASYPC010000355.1:0-1954 GCA_036007105.1 Burkholderiales bacterium
TCCGCGCAATAGCTGGAGTTGACGTTGCGCCAGAGGCTGCTGGTTTCGCCCGAGAGCACAAGATCGTGCTCTCGGGCGATTATGAAAAGGCATTGAACGACCCGGACGTACACGCAGTCGTCCTTTGTACGCCTCACTCGTTGCACGCCAACCAGATCGTCAGCGCGGCGAATGCGAAGAAGCATGTCTTCTGCGAAAAACCGCTTTCGCTTTCGCGCGCCGACGTGCTGCGCGCCGTTGAGGCCTGTAATGCGAACCACGTCGTGCTCGCGGTCGGCCACGAGAAAAGATTCGAGCCGCCGATCCAGGAGCTGATGCGCCTTGCGCGCTCGGGCGAGCTCGGCACGCTGCTGCAGGTCGAAGCCAATTTCAGCCAGGATAAATTCCTCTCGCTGCCCGCGGACAACTGGCGGCTCTCCAGCCGCGAGGCGCCCGCGGGACCGATGACTGCGACCGGCATTCATCTGCTCGATCTTTCGGTAGCACTGCTGGGACCTGCGGAGCGCGCGTTTGCCAGCGTGCGGCAGCTTGGCAGCCAGCTCGTCAACGGCGACACGCTCGGCGCGCTCGTTTCCTTTCGCAGCGGCGCGAACGCGTTGCTGAGCGCGATGCTCGCGACGCCTTTCGTCGCACGCTTCGCGGTGTTCGGCAATCGCGGCTGGGCCGAGGTGCGCGACAAGGCGCACCCGGAAGCGCCCGAAGGCTGGACGTTCACGCTCTGTGCGCGCGGAGGGAAGCCGCAGGTCAGGGACTACCCGCCGGCGCGTGCAGTGCTCGCCAATCTCGAAGCGTTCGCGGACGCTGCCGAAGGCCGTGCTCCGTACCCGGTGCCGCAGGAGCAGATGATCGCCAACATCTCGGCGCTCGAGGCGGTGTTCCGCTCGGCGGAGAGCGGTCGCGTCGAGGCAGTCGAGAACTGAACGGGGAGCGGATGAGACTCGGGACGTTCATGATGCCGCTGCATCCGCCCGGCCGGCAGCCGTGGCAGACGTATGCGGAGGATCGTGAGGCTATCCTGCTTGCCGACCGGCTCGGCTACTGCGAGGCGCTGGTCGGCGAGCACGTTACCGACCTTGCGGAGAATGTCACGTCGTGCCTGATGTTCCTCGCGAGCCTGGCTCACGACACGAAGAACATCGTGCTCGGCAGCGGCACGATCAACATGCCGAACTCGCACCCGGCCGCGATTGCCGCCCAGGTCGCGATGATCGACCACCTGCTGCGCGGGCGCTTCATCATGGGGATCAGCCCGGGCGGGCTGATGTCGGACGCCGAGGTGTTCGGCAACTACAAGAAGGACCGCAACGCGATCTTTCTCGAGTCGATCAACATGGTGCTCGACATCTGGTCCAAGGAAACGCCGTACCGCCTGCAGGGCAATTTCTTTCACGTCACGACCGAGAACACGTCGATCCCGGAGATCGGGCAGGGCTCGATCCTCAAGCCTTATCAAAAGCCGCACCCGCCGATCGTCGTGACCGCGGTCGCCCCGCATTCGAGGGGCGTGACCGAGGCGGCGAAGCGCGGCTGGACGCCGATCTCGGCGAACTTCCTGCTGCCGGAGTGGGTGGCCTCGCACTGGCCGCGCTACGTGGAAGGCTGCGAGGCCTCCGGGCGCGACGCGCGCGGCGCCGACTGGCGCATCGCGAAATCGATCTTCGTCGCCGAGGACGACAAAGTGGCGAAACGCTACGGCCACGGTCCGGAAGGGCCGTACCACTTCTACTTCAAGCAGCTGATCCGCAAGCTCGTCGGACTCGGCGGGCGCGGCAATCTCTTCAAGCTCGACCAGAGCGAGCCCGATGCGTCAATCACCGCGGACTCGATGACGCCGCGTCTCGTGATCGCCGGCAGCGTGAACAGCGTCGTCGACCAGATCCTCGCGGTCCGCGAGAAGGTCGGCGCGTTCGGCACGCTCTACTATCCGTGCCACGATTGGGTCGACCCGCACCTC
>DASYPC010000356.1:0-4846 GCA_036007105.1 Burkholderiales bacterium
GCGACATCATAGTTCTTGCCCAGAGAACGCTCTCTTTATTGCGTCTTCGCTTTCTTCACCTGGAAACCGATGCGCGGGAAGTGCACGTGCACGCCGCCCGCGCGCTCGTCATTGCGACGCACGACGACTTCTTCGCGCGAGAGCCCCGCGAGCAGTCCCGCGACGGGATCGGCGCCGTAGTCGGTCGCGCTGACATTGACGGGCTCGTCGCGCACGAAGCCCTGCGACTCGTCGAACTCGATTGGCGCGCGTTCCTTCGTGTTCGCGGCGATCGCGATCGCATCCGGGCTCGCAAGCCGTTCGTGGCTGCCGTGGCCGAACGCCTGCATGCGCGCGTACCAGGCGTCGAGCTTGCCGTGCGGCGCGAGCAGGTCCGCGACTTCCGGCGCGCGGCGGATGAACCAGATGCTGTGCACGACCGAAAAATCGGCGATGCTCGGTGATTCGCCGACGAAAAACTTCCTGCCGTCGGCGAGCTGGTTTTCGAGCCAGCCGAGGTAGACCGTCAGCTGCGCGGTCGCATCCGCGAGCGTCGCACGGCGCATCCCTGACGTGAACGCGGCGCGATCGATCGAAAAGGCGCGGATCGTTTCGGGCGTCGCGTCACCAAACACGCTGCCGATGCACTTCGGCTGCAGGGCGTACGGGATCGCGCTCCAGAAGAGCGCCGAATCCGCCCACTGCGCAAGCACGTTTGCCGCGCCTTCGGCGGCCGCGGGATAGATCGAAGGCTGCGGATGCAGGCGATCGAGCACGCGGCAGATCAGCGCGGTGTCGCAATAGACATCGGCGCCGATCTGCAGGATCGGCGTCTTGCGGTAGCCCCCGGTGAGCGCGATCACGTCGGGCTTCGGCATGATCATCGGAATGATCACCGATTTCCACGCGAGATTCTTGTATCCGAATACGAGCCGTACCTTCTCGGCGAAGGGCGACATCGCGTAGTGGTGGAAGATCAGTTCGCTCATGGCTTCGTTCGTCCTCTCGTCATTGTCGTGCAGCCTCGATTCTGCGCCAGCGAAAGTCTGCGCTCGACACCGCATCCAGAAACGCGGCCGGCTCGAGCGCCTGCGCCGGCGCCATCGCGCCGCTGCCGGTGATCCGTGCTGCGGCCGCCACGAGGAACTTCGCGGTCATGCCGTACGGGTCGGAGCCCTCGCACAGCACGAGGGTGCGGCCTGCTGCGCCGCTTGCTTCGGCGAACACGCGATAGCGCGCCGCGGTGCGCAGCGCCGGGGGCGGCCCTTCGGGAAGAAAATCGGCCAACGGTCGCAACAACGGCGCAAGCGAAGCCATCGCCGCGGCCCCGAGCTGCCATCCCGGAAGCAGTATTCCCGATACGATCATCGTCACGCTCACTTCGGCGCCAGGGACGTGCCGCGGAACGGTCACGCGCTCGCCGCCGGGCCATTCGATCGCGTCGCGGCTGCCGTCGGGGAGCGCGACGCGTCGCGCCTTGAGCTGCGAAACGTCGCTCCGGCCGAGCGCCCCGAGCGCGCTGCGTACCGTGCCGCGCGAAGGCAGCGCCGCGTTCGTCTCGTAGTGCACGCCGATGCGCTCGCACTTGCCGCCGAGATCGCGCGCCGCGATCGCCGCCGCGAGGTCGCCTGGAATGTAGTCGAAACCGCACGCGGGCACGATTGCGACCGGCGCACCGGCGAAGCGAGCGTAGACCTCCGCCATGAACGCCGGCTCGCCGGTGGAATCGACGTAGGCAACGCCATTGCGCGCCGCCGCCTCGACGACTGGCAATCCGAGCTCGCTGAATGGCCCGACGGTATTGATGAGCACTTCGACACCGGCGAGGAACGCATCGAGCGCCGCAGCGTCTTTTGCGTTCACGACTGCCGACTCGCCATGCGCCGCGCGCGGAACTTCGGCAAGCCGTCGCGCATCGCGCGCACCGAGCCGATAGGGGCGCTCGCCACGGGCCAGCTCCGCGGCGACGAGCCGGCCCGTGTATCCCGTGGCGCCGAGCAGCGCAACCAATCCGCTTTTCATTGGTCTGATCATAACCGCGCTCGCAACCGGTTTGACACCGGTGCTGCGCGTCTCTAATCTGCGACGTCCACAAGGGTGGAGCGAATCTGTGCCAAAGGTCCTCTGTGCCAAAGGTCATTGAAGCCGAGCGCTTGAGTCCGCCGTCCAGGCTGCTGCTGGCGCTCGAGCTGCGCGCCTTCTGGGAGCTCGGCGCATTCTTCGCTTCGATCCCGGTTCTGCGCATGATGCCGCGCGGCGACGGTCATTCGGTGCTGGTGCTGCCCGGGCTCATGGCCGGCGACACCTCGACACGCCCGCTGCGCGGGTTTCTCCAGGACCGCGGGTACTCACCGCACGGTTGGGACCTGGGCCAGAACTACGGTCCGCGCGCGGGCATCGAGGACGGAATGATGGCGAAGCTCAAGGAGATCGCCGAGCGATCCGGGCGCACGGTGAGCCTGATTGGCTGGAGCCTCGGCGGCCTCTATGCGCGTGCGCTTGCAGTCCGGGCGCCGGAAATCGTTCGCCAGGTCATCACGCTGGGCACCCCGTTCACCGGCGATCCGCGCGCGAGCAATGCCTGGCGGCTCTTCGAGATGACGAGCGGCCTGAGTGTCGACGATCCGCACTGGCGCGAGGTTCTGAAGGCCCCGCTCGCCGTTCCGACGACGTCGATCTACAGCCGCAGCGACGGGATCGTCACCTGGCAATGCAGCGTCGAGCGCGATCGCCCGCAGGCCGAGAATATCGAGGTCGTTGGAAGCCACTGCGGCCTAGGACACAACCCCGCGGTGCTCTACGCGATCGCCCACAGGCTGGCGCAGCCCGAAGGGGAATGGCAGCCCTTCCGCAGCGTCGCGCTGCATCGGATGGTCTATCCCGATCCGGGCCGCGGCAAGCAGGCGGTTTTCAGCGCCGCCTGATCGCAAAACACCCGCCGCAAATGAAGAGCCCCGCCGAAGCGGGGCTCTCTTTTTATTTACTGCTTGTACTGCCCGTTACGCAGCCTTGCGGGTCTTCGCTACGAAGCCTTTGACCGATTCGCTCGCGGCCGCGACGTTCGCTTCCGCCATCTCGGTCGCCTGCTTGGTGGCCTTGCTCAGGTTCTCGTAGGCCGAGTTGCCGGCCGCGATCACCTGCTTGATCGCCGGAAGGACCGCATCGGACGCGCCCGGGATGTTCTTCAGGGCCAGGTCGAGAAACGACACGACGCCTTCGTTCCACTCCGCTACGCGGCGCTCCGCCACTTTGATCAGGTCCGCGTTCACCTGCGTCGCCACTTCGTACACGCCCTTCGAGTAGGCAATCGCCTTCTCGTAGGCGGGCTGGGCGAAAGAGCCCTGCAGCTTGACGAATTCCTGCACGCCGTTTACCCCTGCAAGCGCACGCGCGTTGGCAAGCGTATCTTCGAACGCGCTCTTGATCGCGACGGCTTGCAGATTGGCGATTTTCTCGACCGCGTTGAACTGGGTGCTCGCGATCTCGATGATCGCTTCGAGGTTGGCCTTGGCGGCCGCCCGGACCTGCTCCGGGGTGAGGCTGATCGTGTTCAGAGTGTTCATCTGTTGTCCTTTTGAGTGGTTTGGGGATTCTTTGGACGCGGTATTGTTGCGTCGCAGCAATTCACATTCTAAAGAAACAAGCATAAAAGTCAACAACTTTGTGCAATGCAACATTGATTGGTATCGCTATGCACCAAGTAACTGATCTGGCGCAGGTTTTGGGCCGCCTTGAATCGCCGGACGCGAGGGCCTATGCTGCATTTACCGCGCGAGGCATGGTGCCCGCGCGTTTAACCCGCCGGGCGCGACTTGCCCCGGCAGAGGAGGCTCACATGTACCCTGGTTTCATCTATTGGCGTAAACGCGCGGGTCGCAGCCCGTACTGCGGTAATGATTGGTCTGCGATGCTCGCAGACGCTTGTCATTCCTCGACGGACGCTGCGAATTCCTATCGGGCGGAGTTTTCGCCGGGCGCGTCGTTCGGCGTGCGCCGGCCACTGCGGTTTCTGGCGTGGAAGCTCGACCTGAACGAGAAGCAGACCACCGAGCTCGCGAAGGTGCTCGCCGAGTTGAAGACCGAGCGCGCCCAGGCGGAGGTGGAAGGGCGGCGTGCAGCGAGTGCGCTTGCGGACCTCGCTTCGGCCGCCGAGTTCGACCTGGCCAAGGCGAAGGAAGCCGCGGACTTGAAAGTCAAAAGCGCGGAGAAGGTCAGCAGTGCGCTCGTTGCCGCCCTGGCGCGGCTGCACGCGCTGCTCGATCCCGATCAGCGCGAGCGCCTGGCGTACCTGGTCCGCACGGGCGTCGTACAACTGTAGGCAATTCGGGAGGCCCTCATGCGGCCGAGAGCAGGCGACCCGGCGCCGGATTTCCGCGGAGTCACGACGGATGGAACCAACATCGGCCTCGCCGATTTTCGCGGCACGAAACTCGTGCTGTATTTCTATCCGATGGATTTCACCCCCGGATGCACAGCGCAAGCCTGTTCGCTGCGCGACCACAACGCGGACATCCGCGCCAAGGGCGCGCAGATCCTGGGCGTCTCGACGCAGGATGCGGCCTCCCACAAACGCTTCACCCAAACCCATCGCCTCAACTTTCCGCTGCTGGCGGACGCCGATCGCTCGGTGGCGCGCGCTTACGGCGCGATCGGCGGCGGGGGCCTGTTCGGCATGGCGCAGGCGATGATGGGTCTTGCCGACCGGGTCACCTTCATCATCGATGAGCAGGGCACAATAGCGCATGTCATCGGCAGCCCTAGCGTGATGAACCACGCCGAGGAAGTGCTCTCGCGCCTCTGAAGATCGCGCCAACGAACAGCGAAGACCTGGTTCGGACGAGGTGCGGTGAGCTCCGCGGTGCGCGGG
>DASYPC010000357.1:0-2723 GCA_036007105.1 Burkholderiales bacterium
GAAACGTACGACTTCCACTTGTTCTTGGTGGCCATGCGCGCCACTGCGACCACGACCGCGCCGGACTGCATGTTGCTGTCCGGGCAGAACTGGTAGGTATAGGGCGTGTAGTTGTCCTGCGTGATCTTCGAGCTGTTCGAGGTCGCCGAGAAATGCAGCACCTTGTGCTCGTGGATGATCTCCTGCATCGCGAGCGCCACCGCGCTCGAATAGGTACCGAAGACCGCATCGACCTTTTCGTTCAGGATCACCGAGCGGGTCTCGCGCGCGCCCACGTCGGGCTTGGTTTCGTCATCGCGGTATACGAGCTGCACGGGGTGCTTGCCGAGCAGGCCGCCGCGCTTGTTGAGCTCGGCCGCCGCGAGAGGCAAGCCCTTGATGCAATGGGCCATGTAGTTGGCGCCAGTGCCCGTCGAGGGCAGCAGCAGGCCGATCTTGTAGGGCCGTGCCGCCTGCGCGCTCACCATCCTCGGGATCAGCGTCAGCGTTCCCGCGGCCACCGTGGAAAATACGAAATCCCGGCGGCTGATTTCCATGCTGTTGATGATCGATTCCCACCGCTTGTCGCTATCGTGTGCCATGTCGGGTTGCCTCTTTGCTGAAGTCGTTGAGTTGGTTGGGGATAGTTACCATCGAACCGCCGGCTTTCTTTGTCCAGGATCAACCTTTGGCCAGCTATCCGTGCGCGATGCCCGCTCTCTGCCCTTGAGGTATCGTACGGCCCGCATGAGGGCGCGTAGTCGCATGTGGGCGGGACTGGCGTTCGGTGCGCCGCTCGCTGCGCTGGTGGTCCTGTGGGCGTTCGTAGTGCACGTCTTCGACGTCAATCCGCGCGTCTTCCCTGGCGTCGAAGCGGTCGCGAAAGCGGCGCTCGACAGCTTGAGCGACGGCTCGCTCGGCCGGCATGTGGCCGCGAGCTTGGGGCGCGTTGCTGCCGGCACGGGGATCGGACTTGCGCTTGGCATCCCGCTTGGCGTGGCGATGGGCGTGAGCCCCGCAGTGTCGGCGTTCTTCTCGCCGCTCGTGCGCTTTTTCTCGGTGCTCGCCGGGATCGCCTGGATCCCGATCGCCACGCTCTGGTTCGGCTACGGCTTCGGCGCGATCACGTTCGTAATCTTCAACGCCGTGTTCTTCGTCGTCACGTACAACACGCTGCTCGGCGTATCGAGCATTCCGCTGCCGCTGCGGCACGCCGCCGCCTCGCTCGGCGCAGGCCGCTGGGAGATGCTCACGCAGGTGCTGCTCCCGGGCGCGCTGCCGAACATCGTCACCGGGATCCGGACCGGCATGGGCTTCGCGTGGCGCGGGCTGATCGCCGCCGAGATGATCGCGACGAATATCGGGCTTGGCTACATGCTGTTTCTCGCGCGCGATTTCTATCGCACCGAAGTGATCGTCTTCGGCATGATCGTGATCGGCCTGATCTGGCTCGCGCTCGACCGGTTGCTGCTCGCGCCGCTCGAGCGCACAACGATCGAGCGCTGGGGCATGGTGCGGGCTGCATGAATCCGCTGCTGAGAGCGTTCAGCCTCTACGTCCGCTGGACCCATCGGTGGCCCGCGCTGGCGTCCCTGCTGCCGTTCGTACCGCTGATTGCGCTCTGGGCGATCGTTGCCGAGGCGCGAATCTTTCCGCGCGCCTTTTTTCCGGGGCCGATGGAGGTCGTGCATTCGTTCGGGTCGCTCGTCTACAAAGGCATCCTGCCGGAGTACCTCGAAGACAGCCTGATTCGCCTTGCGGTCGGCGCCGCGGCCGGCATGGCGCTCGGCATTCCGCTCGGGGTGCTGGTCGGCATGAGCGCGCGGGCGCATCGCATGCTGTGGCCGGTGCTGCTTTTTTTCCAGGCGATCGGCGACATAGCGTGGCTGCCGATCCTGCTGATCTGGTTCGGATTCGGGCTTGCCACGATGACGTTCGTGATCGTCTACACCGTGCTCTTTCCGGTCGTGCTGAATACCGTGCTCGGAGTGCGCTCAGTCCCGATCGTGATGCATCGCGCGGCGCAAAGCCTCGGCGCGCCGCGCTGGAGGATCCTGCTCGAGGTCGTGCTGCCGGGCGCATTGCCGAACATCGTCACCGGCCTGCGCAACGGACTGGGGTACGGCTGGCGCGCGCTGATCGCCGCCGAGATGATCGTCGGCACGAGCGGCGTGGGGTTCCTGATGTTCGATGCGCGCCGCGCCGGCTCGGTGGTGGAGATCCTGCTCGGCATGATCGTGCTCGGATTGCTCTGGTACGTGGTGGACGGGTGGGTGCTGGTGCCGATTGAAAAGAAGACCGTGCAACGCTGGGGATTGGTGGCGCGATGAAGAATCTCACGGTGCGCGGCGTCTCGAAGACCTATTTCGATCCTTACGCGGGTGCGCACGTCACCGCGCTTCACGAAGTGTCGCTCGAGGTGCAGCAGGGCGAGTTCGTTTCCGTGGTCGGGCCTTCGGGTTGCGGCAAGACGACGCTGCTCAACATGATTGCCGGATTCATTCCGGTGACGCGCGGCGACATCGTGCTCGATGGCCGGGCGGTTTCCGGGCCGGGGCCCGACCGCGGCGTCGTGTTCCAGTCCTTCGCGCTCTTTCCGTGGAAAACGGTGCTGCAGAACGTCGCCTTCGGACCGCGCATGCGCGGGCTGCCGCAGGCCGAATGCGAACGGATCGCGCGCGAGTACCTCGGGCTGGTCGGCCTCGCGCAGGTCGAGGGCCGCTACCCCGCGGAGCTCTCCGGCG
>DASYPC010000358.1:0-3907 GCA_036007105.1 Burkholderiales bacterium
CCGATCGACCAGATGATCCGCGAGGACCGCACGACGTTCGTGATGGGGGAGATCCACTTCCGCTTCATCGGACCGGCCGCGTACGGCGACCGGATCGCGACCACGATCACGCTCGCGAAGATCAGCGAGCGGACGCTGCACTGGGCGTGCAAGGCGAGGAACGCCGTCACCGGCGCCCCCGTGACGGAAGGGCGCGCCACCCGCGTCTACGCGCGGATCAACGAAGATGGCACACTGAATTCAGCCACGATCCCGGCGCGGATGAGAAAGGCGCTGCTGCAATCGGGACGCCTCAGCCACCTGAGCCAGAAGATCGAGCAGGAGCCCGAGTACCGGCACCCGGAAGCCGCGCGCAAAGGTCGGCGCAAGAATTAGCGTGTGCGCCGCAGCGCGAGCGCCAGGATCCGCTGCAGGACGCGCTCTTTAAGCCCTTGCGGTGCCGCCAGGCCCATTCGCGCAAGCGCGCGCGCCTCGGTCTCGTTCGGCGCGCTTCCGGCGAAAGCAGCGGCGAGCCGCATCCGCCCGTCCCAGGTCGAAGCGCTGCGCTTCAGCCACTGCAGCGCCGGAATCAGCCTTTGCTCGTCCGCATCGAAGTCCGTGCCGAGAGGGAATATCGGCAGCAAGCCGCTGCTGGAAATCGTTGCGAGCGAGGTGGCGAGGTGTTCGGGTGTGTTCTGCAGGGCGTGCGGCGGAACGCGCCAATCTTGTGGCAATTTTCCAACTGCTTTTGCGTTTTCGACGAGCCCTTGCTGAAAGCGCGCATCGGCGATTGCGATCAGCGCCGCCGCGATCTCGGCATCGGTGCGGCCACGCAGGTCCGCAATTCCGTACTCGGTGATGACGATGTCCCGCAGGTGCCGCGGGATCGTGACATGCCCGTAGTTGAAGACGATGTTCGACTCGATCGCCCCGCCCGTTTCACGCGTCGCGCGCAGGCACAGGATCGAGCGCGCGCGCTCGAGCTCGTGCGCCATCGCGACGAAGTTGTACTGGCCTCCGACGCCGCTCACCACGCGCCCGTCCGCGAGGCCGTCCGACACGGCGGCGCCCGATAGCGTCACCATCATGCAGATATTGATGAAGCGCGCGTCGTGGCGCTGGCGGCGCGCCAGGCTCTCCTCGCCGAACAGGTCGTTGACGCGGGTGACCGAGGTCATGAAAAACGCTGCGCGCTCGTCGTCAGAGAGGCGCTTCAGCTCCTGGTAGAACGCGCTCGGACCGAGGAAGAACGCCGCCTGCAGGACGGGGCCGCCGCTATCCTCGGCGCGGCGGCGAATCACGCCGGCGCGAAACAGCGTCATCAGGCCCCAGGTGAACATCTCGGTCGATGCAAAGAGGCCGGAGGCAAAACGGCCGAGACCGCCTTCGCGCGCAACCAGGTCCTTCCAGCGATCCATGTCCAGCGCGGCGGCGATCGACGCGAACTCGGCGTTTGCCGCATGGCGCTGGCGCAACCAGTGCGCCACGGCGTCGCCGAGCGAGCCGATGCCGAGCTGCAGCGTGCCGCCGTCCTTCACCAGCGCCGCGGCGCGAACACCGATGGCGTGATCGGCGGGCTCGATCGGCGGGCTCGGAACGCCGAACAGCGCATGGGAATGTTCCGGCGCTTCGACGATCACGTCGAAGACATTCTCGTCGACCTCTGCGTCGCCGGTCATGAACGGCAGGTGGTCGTTTACGAGCGCCGCCACGACGCACGGCGCGCCGCGAGCGCGCATCCCTTGCACCACGTCCGCCGTGAGGTCCGGGTTGCAGCTGAGACTGAAGCGGCCTGCACGCTGCGCGACCATCACGAGCACCCCGTTGACTCCTCGCGCGAGCATGTCGCGCCCGGCGTGCGTGTAGTTGCTGCTGACGTAGTTCTGCTGCGCGTAGGGTACGCCGAGCATCGCGCCGGGCCGGAAATAGAACTCGAACAACTCGATGTTCGAAGGCAGCGAGCCGCGGCGAAGATCCACCAGGTAGTCGAGATCGGGCACACCGGCGAACGCGCGCTTTACGAACGGATCGAGGAAGCGTCGCTCCAGCTCGCCGCTCGCTCGCGGAATTTCGAGCGATAGGGCGGTGAGGATCGACAAGTGCCGCTGCGGTTCCGCCTTGACGCGCGCGTACAAGGCGTTCAGCAGCGGCACGGGCTTGCCAAGTCCGAGCGGCGTCACACAGATCACCCGGTCGCCCGCTCGCTCGAGGATCGCATCGACGGCACGCGAGAGAGCGGTAACGCGCAACGAGTTCAAATGGGCCCTTCCGGCTGGTCGACCAGAGGAGCGATTGTGCCTGTGGCGGGCCCGCCGTCGGTTGCGCCCGCCTCGAAATTCAAGGATGATGCGCCGCAGCACGGGCAGCAAGTCAGGGAGCCGTGGCCGAAGACGTCATTCTCGAAACACGAGGACTCACGAAGGAGTTCAAAGGGTTCGTTGCGGTGAGCGACGTGAACCTGCGCGTGCGTCGGGGCAGCATCCACGCGCTGATCGGGCCGAACGGCGCCGGCAAGACCACCTGCTTCAACCTGCTCACGCACTTTCTCGAGCCGACGCGCGGCCAGATCTTCTACAAGGGCGGTGACATCACCGGCTCGGATCCTGCGACGATCGCGCGACTCGGGCTGGTGCGCTCGTTCCAGATCTCGGCCGTGTTCCCGCACCTGACGTCGCTCGAGAACGTTCGTATTGCGCTGCAGCGCAAGCGAGGTAACTCGTTCGATTTCTGGCGGAGCGAAAAAGTGCTCGACGAGCTGAATGGCCGCGCGCGCCAGCTGCTCGAGGCGGTGGGGCTCGCCGAGTTCCACGCCAGCGTCGCCGCGGACCTGCCGTATGGCCGCAAGCGCGCGCTCGAGATCGCGACCACGCTGGCGATGGATCCAGAGATGATGCTGCTCGACGAGCCGACGGCCGGCATGGGGCACGAGGACGTGGACCGGGTCACGCAGCTGATCCGCAAGGTCGCGCAGGGACGCACGGTGCTGATGGTCGAGCACAACATGAGCGTCGTCTCCGGAATCTCCGACCGGATCACGGTGCTGCAGCGGGGCGCCATCCTAGCCGAGGGACCGTACGCGGAGGTCTCGGAGAATCCCGAGGTCAAGGAAGCCTACATGGGCACCGGCCATGCCTGAGAACGGCGCGGTGCTGCAGATCAGCGGGTTGAACGCCTGGTACGGCGAGTCGCACGTGCTGCACGGCGTCGACTTGAGCGTGCGCAAGGGCGAAGTGGTCACGCTGCTCGGGCGCAACGGCGCCGGGCGCACGTCGACGTTCAAGTCGGTGCTCGGGCTGGTGGGGCGGCGCACCGGCTCGATCCGCGTCAACGGCGTGGAAGCGATCGGGCTGCCGCCGCACAAGATCGCGCGCCTGGGAATCGGCTACTGCCCGGAGGAGCGCGGGATCTTTTCCAGCTTGTCGGTCGAGGAGAATCTGCTGCTGCTGCCGACGGTGGGCGAGGGCGGACTGTCCGTCGACGAGATCTACGGCATGTTCCCGAACCTGAAGGAACGGCGCACGACCAGCCAGGGGACCCGGCTCTCGGGCGGCGAGCAGCAGATGCTGGCGATGGCGCGGATCCTGCGCACCGGCGCGCAGTTGCTGCTGCTGGACGAGATCACCGAGGGGCTCGCGCCGGTGATCGTGCAGATGCTGGGACGGGTGATCGGGCAGCTGAAGCAGCGCGGCTACACGATCGTGCTGGTGGAGCAGAATTTCCGCTTCGCGGCGCCGCTCGCCGACCGGCACTACGTGATGGAGCACGGAAAGATCGCGGTGTCCTTCCCCGCCGCGGAGCTGCAGGGAAGGATGGACATGCTGCACGAGTATCTGGGAGTCTGAGCACGAAACTTTCTAATGGAGGAATGGCAATGAAGATGAAGCAAACGGCATTGGCGGCGGCGCTGCTGGCGCTCGCTACGGGGGGC